>NZ_JBDIVO010000220.1:0-8238 GCF_039794385.1 Methylocaldum sp.
GCGGCAAGCCCACGCCGACGGCAAACCGTGCGAGATCGACGGCGATCTCATCAAGGCACCGAATCTGAACCGGCTCGTGATCGATCTGTAGACTTGTAGGGTGGGTTAGCGAAGCGTAACCCACCGACCCTTCGACTTGGTTCAGGACAGGTCCGAGGCCGCTCGGTGGGTTACGGCCTCGCGGCCTAACCCACCCTACAAAAATCAATTCCTGATTGAAAGCGATTTGGAATTAGGCCGGGCCCGCGCGGAACTGGTAGAGCCAGGTTTCGGTCAGCGCATCGCCGTTGCCGCGGATGTAGAGCCGGAGCTCGACAGGATCGCTGCCGGTCGGGACGAGGTCGAAGATAGCCCTCCAGCGGCGCGTGCCCGGCACCGGCTCGATGAAGGCGCCGGAGACGGTTCCGCCGGACGCGGAGACGGCCGGTTCGGCCTTGACCGAATCGCCCCACAGCGGATCCAGCGCCGAGCCCGCGAATTCGACGCATATCTTGTACACGCCCTTCGGCCGGGGTTTTCCCGGCTGACCGCCACGCCCGATCCGGGTCGCCACGCAGCGGGCCACCTGCGCCGGGTAGGGCTCGTCCCCCAGCCAGTGCAGCCGATAGCGCAGCCGGTAGGAATTGCCGGCACGCGCCGGTCCGTCCGGCCGCCAGTAAGCCACGATGTTGTCGTGGATTTCGTCGTCCGTAGGCAGTTCCACCAATTGGACGGCGCCGGGGCCCCAGTCGTCCAGCGGCTCCACCCACAGGCTGGGCCGCCGTTCGTAG
Source organism: Methylocaldum sp. (assembly GCF_039794385.1). Taxonomy (NCBI): domain Bacteria; kingdom Pseudomonadati; phylum Pseudomonadota; class Gammaproteobacteria; order Methylococcales; family Methylococcaceae; genus Methylocaldum; species Methylocaldum sp. The sequence continues at coordinate 771 of NZ_JBDIVO010000220.1, forward strand.
TTGACGCCGTCGAGATAGTTTTCGTACACCCGGTCGCGCTGCATCAGGCCGAAACCTTTCGGCCCCTTGTCGGCGAAGCTGGAGGTCACGGCGAAGGGCTGATTGATCAACGGACGCCAGAGCCGTTCGCCGTTGCCGTTCCAGATCGCGAGACCGTCGGAATCGTGGACTTCCGGGCGCCAGTCCTCGCGTTGGCGTTTCTCCTTTTCGCTGAACCAATACATGGAGGTCAATGGGGCCAGTCCCAACCGGGTGATGTCCTTGCGCAGGAAAAGAACCACCTCGACGTCCTGTATCACGCCCTCGGTACGCCGGATCGAAAAATGATAAGCACCGGTAAGGCTGGGGCTATTCAGCAGAGCGTAAACCGAGACCGGCTGGTCCTCTTTCCGAGCGCCCTCGATGAAAAATTCGGTGAAATCCGGAAATTCTTCAGGCGTGGGTTCGGCGGAGTCCACGATAACGCCGCGGGCGGACAGTCCGTACTGGCCCAAGGCGCCGATAGCCCGAAAATATGAGGCGCCGAGAAAGGCTATCCAGTCTTGGGTTCGCCAGTCCTTGCGCTTCCGAGATTCCTGCAGGCGAAAACCTGCAAAGCCCGTATCTTCAGGCAGCTTGCGGGCGATGCTGTCCTTGGGCATCGAAAAATACTTGGGTCTGTACAAGATTTCCCGCGCCACTCCGTGCTCCAGAACGTGCATCTTGACCGACTTCTGGAAGAACTGGCCCACGTGAAAAAAAGTAGCCGGATAGAGGGACGGCCCATTCGCGAACAAAGCATAATCGGGACGGTAACGGATATTCCCCCAAGCATCGTAATCGATCTGCTGAACGACTTTGGGCAGGGGTTTGGGTGGTGATTCATAGGGCGCCTTGGCCATGGCAGCAGCCCGCTCGATCAGCGCCTCAAAGGAAAAGAGCTGACCAGGGCCCAAACGAAGCCCTTCGGACGCAGGCGGGACAGCCCGAGCCACGTTGAAAAGCGTTCCCCCTAAGGCTACTAAGGAAGCGGATTTCAAGAATCCGCGCCGACTCAACTTCTGATTCATTGGATTGTAATTCTGTAACTGGTACTAATGACTTAGCGTTTCAATAACGAACGCCGATGAAATCGTATGAAACCGGCATTGTCTTGGCAATTCCGAGAAGTGCCCGGCTCTTGCCCCGAACGCGATTCCTAATTCCATTCGGCATTCGAGTGAACATGAAACGTAGGGTGGGTTAGCGGAGCGTAACCCACCGATTCGAGGTCGCTCGGCGGGTTACGGCCTTGGTTCCGAGGTAACGCCGCGGCCCCGATAGGCCAGAGTACGCTTGGAGGCAGCGCGGTAGGTCAATCGCCGGGGGAGCGGTTTGATATCGATCACGGTGGAGGGCGATGGCTGACATCTCGATTGCTTTCTGTTTTGAAATAAATATGCCACTCATTATTGACGCAAAATTTACACCATCTTTAGATCCGAAAGCCTAGAGTGAACGGCGCAGACCCGTCGGAACAGTACCTCGGCTACGCATGCTTCGAGAGAGCTTTAGCAAGGATATCGGCACACTAGGATTAGTCCAAAGACGCGATTGAGGCCGGCCGAAGTCACGAATACGGCGAGTTCGCCTCGGTCAATTCCGGCCTTTTAGAGCAGCCAAAGCGCATGGTATCCGCCACGAGCACCTCATCCCACGCCCCTACTTCCTTGCATAGGCCCTACCGCCGAGCGGTTGGATATTTCTGGGGGTTGGCGGCTCCCACGCTTTGCACGTTGATCAATTGGCCGCTGCGCGGTCAGATCAGCCCAGCGAACATCCTGATGATTTACTTGCTGGGCGTGTTTTTCGTGGCTATCCGGTTCGGACGCGGCCCCTCCATCCTGGCCTCTCTTCAGAGCGCCGGGACTTTCGCCTTTTTCGTTGCCCCTCCGATTTTTTCCTTCGCCGTCTCCGATACGGAGCATCTGATCGGCCTTGCCGTCATGCTGATCGTTGCGGTCGTGACCAGCAGCCTGATGGATGCGCTTCGATCGCAGGCCGCCGTGGCGGCGCAGGGGGAACAGCGCGCCTCGACGCTGTACCGGCTGAGCAAGGAGCTGGCCGGTACGCGCCAGGAGGCGGACGTGATCGCAGCCGGCATCAAACATATCTACTCCGAATTTGGGCTCCCGAACACCCTGCTCGTTCCGGACGGCCAAGCCCGGCTGCACTGTCCGGAAGGCGATCTTTGGCCGCCAGGCATGCCGGATCTGGATCTTGCCCTTGCACAACAGGCTTTTGACCAGGGGCAACCGCAGCCGCCCGGCGGCGGCACCGACACAAATTCTGTAGGGACCTCGCTCTACTGGCCGCTGGTCGGCTCCGAAGGCGTCCTCGGCGTATGGGTGATGGCGCTCCCGGCCCACCGAAGGCTTTCGCCGGAAGAACGGACGCTCCTGGATCTCTTTCTCCATCAAATCGTTCAATCTCTGGAGCGGGTTCGGGCTGCCGAACAAGCTCGCTGCACAGCCATCCGAATAGAGGCGGAAACCCTGAGGAATTCGCTGCTGAGCGCCATTTCCCACGATCTCCGCACCCCGCTTTCGACGATCGTCGGCGCCTCGGGAACGCTGGTCGAAGGCGACGAACACCTGGATGCCGAGCACCGCCAAAAGCTGATCCGAGCGATCCATGAGGACGCGAAGCGAATGTCCGATCTCACGCATAAGATCCTGGACATGGCCCGGCTCGAAGCCGGGAAGGTTGCTCTGAATCGACAGTGGTACGCCCTTGAGGAAATCATCGGCAGCGCCCTGCGCCGGATGCGAAAACAGCTTCAAGACCGACCGGTCACGGTCGAACTGGATAACGGATTGACGCTGGTCCATGTCGACGCGGTTTTGATGCAGCAAGTCTTGGTCAACCTTCTCGAGAATGCCGTCAAATATACGCCGGAAGCGAGCCCCATCGAGATTACCGCAGAACTGTCCCCGAAATTGCTGACCCTCTTCATAGCCGACCGGGGTCCCGGAATTCCGGAAAAATTCGAGCACCAGATCTTCGACAAGTTCTTCCGCATTTACCCGGAAGCGCCTCAGGGCGGCGCCGGACTCGGCTTGGCCATCTGCCGGGCCATCATCAGCGCACACGGCGGCGACATTCGCGTCGAGCCCCGGGCCGGCGGAGGATCCGTCTTCCGCTTGGAACTGCCGCTCACGGAAACGCCGCCGGACATCGAGCTGGAAAACGAGGCTTTATCGCGGTCATGACGGAAACCCGCCCCGTCATATTGGTCATCGAGGACGATCCGCACTTGCGGATGTTCTTGAGCACATGTCTGAGCGGCCAGGACGGTTGGTCGGTGATCACGGCCGAGACCGGGACCGAGGGTTTGGCTTCGGCGCGAAGCGCCAAACCGGCACTCGTGATCCTCGATCTTGGACTGCCGGACATGGATGGCGTGGAGGTGGTGGATCGGTTACGGAAACGCACTGGAGTCCCTCTGATCATCCTGTCGGCCCGAAATCACGAAAACGACATCACCCAGGCCCTCGATGCCGGCGCGGACGATTACCTGACCAAACCCTTCAGTACGGCGGAACTCGTGGCGCGTATCCGGGCATTGCTGCGGCGTGCCTCGCAGCGTTCGTGGGGACCGCCGCGCGATGTGTTTCAAGTCGGCGACCTAAAGGTCGAACTGACCCGGCGGAAAGTTTCTCTCGAAGACCGCGAGATCCATCTCACGCCGATCGAGTATCGCCTACTGACCGCCCTGATCAGTCATGCGGGAAGTGTCGTCACCCACAGACAGCTGCTGAACGAGGTCTGGGGTCCGGGCCATACCGAGCACAGCCATTACGTCCGGATTTACATGGGCCAGTTGCGACACAAGATCGAGGCCGATCCCGCCAGACCCCGCTATCTCCTGACGGAACCCGGTGTGGGATACCGTCTGTGCGACGACGAATGATCGAAGGCCCACGAGCGCGTGCATTGATACAGCCAAGCAATGACCGGCGGCGCTCGCCTTTGCATGATCAGGTCTGCATTGCCTTTTCGTTCAACATTAAACAGCGGAATGCCATCCATGCTTCACGTCTTAATAACGAGACAAGCGGGCAGCCGTCATCAGCGGCTGATCGGTCAAGAAACACGGCTACATCGTACTCACCAACAAGCCGATCAATCATGAATAAGAAATGGCTGATGATCGTGCTTGCCGCCTTACCGGTCCCGGCCCTGAGCGCCGAGGGCAGCCTACCGCCGCCGCTGGATCTGACCCATCATGCCGTCGGCTATCTGGCCGTCGCGATCTTCCTCGGAGCTTATGCGCTGGCCATGATCGAGGAGGTCACGGAACTCAGGAAATCGAAGCCGATGGTTCTTGCCGCCAGCCTCATCTGGGTCTTGATTGCTGCCGTATACGTCCGGGACGGCCTTGGCGAGCAGGCCGAGCAAGCATTCCGCACTGGGTTGGAGGGGTACGCGGAGCTATTCCTGTTCATACTGGTTTCGATGACCTACCTCAACGCCATGGAAGATCGGGGGGTGTTCGAATCCCTGCGTATCTGGCTGCTGCGCAAGGGCTTCAGCTATCGGCAGCTGTTTTGGATCACCGGATGCCTGTCCTTCTTGCTGTCCTCGGTGTGCAACAATCTCACCACCGCCCTTTTGATGGGCACCGTGATCATGGCGATGGGGCGGGATAACCGCCGCTTCATCGGCGTGGCCTGCGTCAACGTGGTGGTTGCCACCAATGCCGGCGGCTCCTTCAGTCCGTTCGGCGATATCACGACCCTCCTGGTCTGGCAAAAAGGGGTCGTGCCGTTCATCGAGTTCTATTCGTTGCTGGTCCCCTCCATCGTCAATTTTGTCCTGCCGGCAGCCATCATGTACTTCTGGGTTCCCAAGGAAAAGCCGGCACCCGCTCTGGAGGCTTTCGCCCTGCGGCGCGGGGCGAAAACGATTATTCTGTTGTTTCTGTTGACCATCGTCACCGCCGTCTGTTTCGAGAACTTCCTGAGTCTCCCGCCGGCCGCCGGCATGTTGGCGGGGCTCACCTATCTGAAATTCTTCAGCTATTACCTGCAGAAGACTGCGGCGCCACGCGGCAATTCGGGCGAAGTCGCCGATACCGATGCCATGGAAATCCCCTACGACCTGGAGGAACGGCATCATTTCGACGTATTCCACAACGTCTCGCGATTGGAATGGGACACGCTGCTGTTCTTCTACGGCGTCATGGTCAGCGTCGGGGGTTTGAGCTTCATCGGCTATTTGAACTACGCCTCGCAGTTCCTTTATACCGATCTCGACCCCACCATCGCCAACGTGCTGGTGGGCATCATCTCCGCCTTCATCGATAACGGCACCATCATGTTCGCCGTGCTGACGATGATGCCCGATATCTCACAGGGGCAGTGGTTGTTGGTGACGCTGACGGCGGGTGTAGGGGGAAGCCTGCTCGCCATCGGCTCGGCGGCGGGTGTGGGACTTCTCGGTCAAGCCAAAGGCTTCTATACCTTCAGCACACACCTGAAATGGGTTCCGGCCATTGCGCTCGGGTATGCCGGCAGCATAGTCGCGCATTTCGTGATCAATGCCCGGTATTTTTAGCGCGCAGGGTAAGTTCTGGAATGGCTATCGTCTCAAAGAAAATGGGATAGTGATCGCTTACGGACGGAAATTCCGATGCCTTTTATTCTGCGCATACAGAAATCTTATTAATCAGGCCCGTAAATACCCTCCTGGTATTTCGGGCCGCCGCCCAGGCCGGTACACGCCCGGCCTGGGCTCACGCGGCTTGTCGCCGCGCCGGGGCATCCCTGCCCCGGATTAACCCGGCCTATATTTATAGGCCGGGTTAATAAGAACAAAAAAGCATTTCAGCATGATTCAATTTCTGTCACTGGCCCGGGTTTTCGGGCTGATGCTAATGGTCTTCAGCATGACCTACATCTTGCCTATTTTGACGTCGCTCATTTATCGGGATGGGACGGAACTGCTTTTCATCGAGGACATGCTGCTCACCTTGGGTGCGGGTTTGCTACTTTGGATACTGACCCGCCAATTCGATAGGGAGTTAAAGGCCAAACAGGGCTTTATGCTGGTGGTGCTCGCCTGGACGGGAATGGCCGCCTTTGCAACTTTTCCACTGATGTCGTATCTGAAGAACCTGTCGTTTACCGACGCCTACTTCGAAACGATGTCCGGACTTTCGACTACCGGCGCCACGACTCTGACCGGATTGGATCGGCTGCCGCCCGCCATCAATTTATGGCGGCATGAACTCAACTGGTTGGGCGGCATGGGAATCATCGTCTTGGCGGTGGCGATTCTCCCGGTGCTCGGTGTCGGTGGCCGCCAGCTGTTTATGGCTGAAACGCCCGGCCCCATGAAAGACACCCAGCTCACGCCGCGCATTACCGAGACGGCCAAGAATCTCTGGCTGGTTTACGGCAGCATCACCGTGGCCTGTATTTTTGCCTTGAAATGGGCAGGGATGACGTGGCTGGACGCTGTCTGCCATGCATTTGCAACCTTGTCGCTCGGCGGGTTCTCCACCTACGACGCCGGTGTCGGCCATTTCAATTCGCCCGCAATCGAGGCGGTTTTGATCGTTTTCATGCTGCTGGCGGGGATGAACTTCGCCACGCATTTTCTGGCGCTCCGCGGCAGGAGCCTGATGCCGTACAAGCATGATGTCGAGTTGCTACCTTATCTGGTGCTTGTGGTGGGCAGTTGCGTGGCAATTGGGCTTTATCTGTGGCTTCAGGGCACTTATGCGGATTTTCCGACCGCCCTTCGCCACGCGAGCTTCAGCTTGGTGTCCATCGGCACCGACTGCGGGTTTGTCACCGCCGATTTCAACGAGTGGCCGATTTTTGCGCCGCTGTGGATGTTCTTCGTGAGTTGCGTTGCCGTCTGCACCGGATCCACCGGCGGCGGCATCAAGATGATGCGGACCCTGATTCTCGTCAAACAAAGCCAGCTCCAGATGTTCCTGCTGACTCACCCCACTTCGGTCAACCCGCTCAAACTCGGCAATATGGTCATTCAGTCACCGATCGTCCTGTCGGTGCTCGGATTTATTTTTGTCTATTTCATGAGCGTCGTGGTCCTTACCTTATTGCTCGTAATCAGTGGACTCGATTTCCTGTCATCGTTCTCCGCCGTGCTCGCCAGCATCAACAATGCGGGTCCGGGGTTAGGAGAAGTAGGGCCTGCCACGAATTATGGCGGATTGACCGACTTTCAAACGTGGATCTGCACCTTGGCCATGTTTCTTGGCCGCATCGAGGTGTTCACGGCGCTGATCCTGTTCACGCCGGCCTACTGGCGCAAATGAGCGTCACTCCAGAGGTTTGACGCGCTGGATGCAGCGCGATGTGGCCGCGGCACGAAAAGCGCTCCGGCAACTGCTCAAGGAACCGATTCGGTGTATTCCGGTGGAACGGAAAGGCAAGAAAGTATTGCGGGCGGAAGGACAAACGACCGTCGGGACCTT
>NZ_JBDIVO010000221.1:0-8065 GCF_039794385.1 Methylocaldum sp.
CATTACTATCTGCGGCGCGAGCCCCATCAGGCCGAGATTCGGATCAACCTGCTGCCCAAGGAACGGCGCGAGCAGCAGTCTCACGAAATCGCCCTGCGCATCCGTCCCGATATCGAGCGGATCGCCAAGGCTTACGGCGCCAATGCCAAGATCGTCGAAACCCCTCCGGGTCCCCCGGTGCTGTCCACCTTCGTGGCCGAGGTATACGGGCCTCTGGACGCGGCTTATTCCGATCTGGCGCGCGTCGCCGAGCGGGTGAAACAGGAGATCGCCGGGATAGAGGGCGTCGTGGATGTGGACGATACCGTCGACGAGCCGCAGACCGTGATCCGCTATCAGTTGGACCGTCAGCAGGCCGCGCTGCATGGCGTAACCGTGGCGGAGGTCGCGGAAACCCTGCGCGCAGCGTTGAACGGAATGTCCATCGGCGTCGTGCACATTTCGTCCGAGCGCCAGCCCTTGGAAATCGTCATGCGGCTGCGGCGTGCGGAACGCTCCTCCATGGCCGATCTGAATACGCTCCGGGTGAAAGGCCTGGACGGCTCGCTGGTGCCGCTGGGAGAAATCGGCCACGCGATCGAGGAGCCGGCCGATCTCACGATTTATCATAAAGATCTCAGGCGCCTGAGCTACGTTACCGCCGAAATGGCGGGGCGAAGTCCGGTGGAGGCCGTGTTCGACTGGTGGGACATCGAGGACGAAAAACCGCTGCCCGCAGGCTATACGGTCGATCTGGCCGGGGAAGGGGAGTGGAAGATCACGGTGGATGTGTTCCGGGATTTAGGGCTCGCGTTCGGTGCGGCCCTGCTCATGATTTACGTGCTTCTGGTGGCGCAGACGGGTTCCCTGGGGATGCCGCTCATCATCATGGTGGCCATTCCCTTGACCGTCATCGGCATCATGCCCGGCTTCGCGCTGCTCAACCTGCTGTTTACCGAGCCCGTGGCGGGTTTCGACAATCCCATCCTGTTCACCGCAACGGCCATGATCGGCATGATCGCTCTGGCCGGCATCGTGGTCCGGAACTCCATCATTCTCATCGACTTCATCGAGCGGCTGCGGGCTCAGGGCGAAACCCTCGTCGATGCCCTCATCGAGGCCGGTGCCACCCGTCTCCGCCCGATCTTTCTCACCGCCGCCGCCGCGCTGTTCGGCTCTTTCGTCATCACGCTGGATCCCATCTTCTCCGGCCTTGCCTGGAGTTTCATCTTCGGCATCTTCGCGTCGACCGCATTCTCCCTCTATGTGGTGCCGGTGGTTTATTACCTGCTGAATCGGAAAGCGGCGCAATAGCCGCCATCAGAGCCTTTTCCGGTATGTCGTAGCACTATCGGGAGGCCTTCGTCAGCAAGGGATTGCCGATCTACCGCATCTTTTCCAGGCTATATCTCTTGAAGGTGGAAGGCGCTTTGCCGGTCCGCGCCTCATCCGATCACTTCCTCGGCATCGGCCGGGATCTTCGCTCACGCGGCGGCACCTTTGCCGCAACAATTTGTACACAGCAGGCAACAAAATTTCGTGTGCGCATGAACTAACGGGCTGCCACGCTGTCTACATGTATGTGTTCTTCCTCCTCTTGACCCACCGCATGGTGGGTTTTTTTATTTTCGGGGATGCTGAAAGATAAGAGCTTGAAAGCTCGGATAATTGAGCAACGAACTCCGCGACCGTCAATCCTCTCTCGCTCCGAAAGCGGAAAACGGGAAAGGCATGCGGTCGGTGCTGTAGGACATGAAGAGCATCATGTTGTAAATCCACGCCGACAGGGCTTCACCCCATTTCACGCCGAGGCGGGTGGCTCGGCCGGTAAAGAGATGGGCGATGAACTGGAACAGGACGATGGCCCACAGAACAAAACGTACGATACCGAAGAGCGCAAAAAACAGAGCCATGAACAACAGGCGTTTAAAGGCGTTCATGCTGACTTGATTGTTGTCGATCGGGTCTTTCATAAAATGCAAAGGATAAGAAACATAGTGGAGCTACTCAAAAAGGTATTGCCAACGGTCTAGCACAGCCATCGGGGACATGGCGCATGACAGCCGGCGTTAAAAGATGCGACGTCGATCATATTCGCAATCCAATCGCTCGATCCCGAGTTCATTTGCTCAAAAAGTTGGCGGCCAAGGATTTTAGGAGGCGTGTGGTCATGGGACAACTATTATCTGCCAAGCAAAATAGCGTCGTCAGGTCTTCGCACTCGCCGGGAGGCTTACGCGTGATTGCGATAGTCGAGTTGAGCAAAGGTGTGCTGATCGTGCTGGCGGGATTCGGACTCCTCTCGCTTATCCATCATGATGTGCAGCAACTGGCTGAGGAAATTGTCGGTCATTTTCACCTCAATCCAGCCAGCCGGTATCCGCGAATTTTTATCGATTTGGCAGGACGGCTTTCTGATAAGAGGCTTTGGCTTTTTGCCGGTTTTGCATTTACGTACAGTGGGTTGCGGTTTATCGAGGCTTATGGATTATGGCGAGGACGGCGCTGGGCCGAGTGGTTCGCGGTGGCGAGCGGTGCCATCTATATTCCCATAGAGCTTTTCGAGCTGCTGGCCGGCGTCTCGTGGATCAAGGTCCTGACTTTCGCCGTCAATATCGGGATTGTGTCTTATGTGGGCTTTTCTCTATGGCAATCTCAAAGGAATAACCTGAGCCTGCCTGCGTAGGCGGTTCGAACTGAAGTGAAGCAACTTTGATGTTCGAGGATGAAGAAGGTGGGGGACGTGGAGCGGGTGATGGGAATCGAACCCACGTCATCAGTCGGGTAAGGAGAGGGCCTCGCGGCCATCTCCTCCCCTAAGAACCGGACGTGCATGTTTCCACGCATCCGGCTCAAGCAGCCTGAAAGCCTACCCGTTTCGGAGTAGGCCACCAACAAAGGTCGGCTTTTCCTTCGCGTGGACCTGTCGATGGCAATTCTCATGCAGCAGCACGAGATTGCTCATCGTGTCCGATCCGCCCAAGCGCCGCGGCAGGACGTGGTGGAGATGCCACCACGTTTCTGCCGTGATTTTTTGGTTGCATACCGGACAGATTCCTCCCTGGAACCACCAGAGCCAGCGAAGCCGCTTTCGATCCTCCAGCGTCTGAAGCATGCGAGCGGCGAGCCGCCCGGAAAAATAGTCATCAAACGCAGGATCGTAGGGATTGGCCTCCGCTGCGATCTTGGTGTGTTTGCGCTTGTGTACGCCACCCAGACACAACAGAAGCTTGTCCTTTTCCCCGAAACGCCAGTCACGACCCTTCAGGCGCTGAAAATAGCGCTGCTTGATCCATCGTTTCCCTTTGTTCGGGTGACGGCGGACGGCCCAGCGCCATAGGGCACCCCAGATGTGATGGTCGCATCGGGTGAACGTGCGGGTCGCCATTTGGCTGCGGTGATAGTTCGCCCATCCCCGAAGAATCGGGTTCAAGGTATCGATCACCGTGACCTGGCTCACGGCCCGCAGGTCCTTGAGTACCTGTCTGACCTTGCCGAGAAACGCCTTGGTGTTCCGTTTCGAAGGCTGTATCAACAGCATCGATCGGTGCATTCGGACGTTCCAACCCAAAAAGTCGAAGCCCTTATCCACATGGGTAATGCGGGTCTTGGTCTCCGACAGCGTCAATCCTCTTTCCCGCAGGAATTCGGCGACAGCGGGTTTAACTTTCGTTTCCAGCAATTCTTTCGAACTGCCGGTAATCACAAAATCATCGGCATAGCGCACCAGATGGACCTTGGCAGCGCGGGCCTCCCGAACCGTTCGGAACAACGATTCGAGCCGCTGTTGCAGGCCATCAAGTGCCCAATTCGCGAGTACGGGGGAGACAATACCCCCCTGGGGCGTACCCGCTTCGGTCGGGAACAGGCACCCTTTTTCCATATATCCCGCCTTCAACCATTTCCGGAGCAGGCGCTTGTCCATACAAACATTCGCCAACAACCAGTCATGGCTGATATGGTCGAAGCACCCTTTGATATCGCCTTCCAGGACGTACTTCGGAGACGCTTTTCGTCCAAGCACGTTGCGTACCTGTTCGATGGCATCCGCCGTTGATCGGCCCTTTCGGAAGCCGTAGGAGTGTGAATCGGCGAGCGTTTCCGCTACCGGGTCTAAAACCAGCAGATGAAGCGCCTGCATCGCCCGGTCGCGCATCGTCGGAATGCCCAATGGGCGTTTTCCGCCGTTCGCTTTGGGGATGTGAATCCGGCGTAGAGGGGCGGGGCGATAACCCTTGCTGCGCAGATTATGCGCGGCGTGCCACTTGTCTTCCGGGGTACTCCAGGTCTGGCCGTCGACGCCGGGCGTCTTTCGACCTTGATTCTCCGTGACGCGCTTGACCGCTAGCACTTTCGCGCTGGTGGAGCGGGTCAGGAGGGACTGCAAGCGTCTGACTCGTCGCCAGTTGCCTGCTTTCGTTGATTTCGCGATGCGTGTCTGCAACCTCCCGACTACACGATGGGCGTCGGACCACGAAATTTCGTGCCAACTTGACCATGCAGTGGAAGCGACATCACTCTTTGGAAGAGCGTCCATATCAGCCTCCGATATGGAGCGGGTGATGGGAATCGAACCCACGTTATCAGGTTGGGAACCTGAAGTTCTACCATTGAACTACACCCGCCCGATTCCGTCGGAGATGGACGCATTTCTCCCCCGAAGGGATGCATCCATCCCCTCGGGGGTTAGTTAACAGACCTATCTCGCGATAGGCCACCACGCAGAAGTCAGCACCCTTTCGGGTCGGGGCAATCGTTTCATCCCCTATCCGGTCCATTACAGACCAGCCTTCGCTTTTTCCGCGATCCTTTACCCACAAAGGCATCAGCAGACCTTGCGGGCTGCTTCGTCCTGTTGCCAGGACACCTATATGGGCTTACCACGTTCCGTTCAAGTAGCAAAAGTCGTTAAGGTTCCGCCTTTCCGCCGGTGGTGTTGTTTGTCAGCGTGCCCTTACCAAGCAGAAGAGCAACCCACCACGTCCCATTTTGGGTCAAGCCTATCAGTCGCTTTTGGCTTGTTCAGCTTGACGACGTTTAATAGCGGTTCGCTTACGCTAACCATTCGACTCAGCCTAGCGCCTCAACCGGGTGCGACTCCCGATATCACACTAGGCTCCTCACGGAGCTAGTGTACCCCGTAAGGTGGCTACATTGTCAGTACGCTTGGCACGGGGTCGTTATCAACCCAGCACCGTACCTAGGCTACCGGTGGCTGAACACCGGGTCTTGTCAAATCCTGCAATCTGCAAGACAACTACTTAAACGGCATTCGCCGCAATGTCGATACAAAGCCTGCTTCAGAACCACGAACATCTTGAAGATGTCTTATAGAGGTTGCGATCCTGCCACCAGGAGCGCAGGCACGCTGGTGGATAAAGGGCTGTTTTCCTCACGATGACGTTGTGAGTAGGCCAGCTACCGACGCGACTCGTGTCGCACGCTTGGGAAGCTGAGGTTCTACCATTGAACTACACCCGCTTGTCTTCATAATTTTAAGCGCTTTCGCTGGCCAGGATCAATCTTTTCGACCACTTTTGCGGTCTATAGCTTGCGTAAGATAAATTGCGTCTTTGGTCGGCCTTAAGTCCGTGGCATGATGGGGCCAGACCACCAAAACTTTGGGGTGGAACATGGGGCAAGAGATAGAAAGATCCCAGTTCTCCGATGCCGATTTCGATAATTTTCGCCAGCGCCTGGAAGAGGAAACGGGATTACTCAGCCGCTATGTCCGCAAGGGCGTGTGTTCGTCGCTGGGACCGATTACCGGGTTCGAGCTGGAATCCTGGCTGGTGGATTCGGAAATGAACCCCGCACCGGTCAATGCCGCGTTTCTCGAAGCTTTCGGCGGCTCGCTCGCCTGTCCGGAACTCGCGAAATTCAATGTGGAGTTCAATAGCGTGCCGCAATTCCTGCGAGGACAGGTGCTTTCGCAGCTTCGCCTCGATTTGGGCGAACTCTGGCGAAAGGCCTGCGCGGCGGCGGAATCTTTGGGCGTCGAACTCGTCGCGATCGGAATCTTACCTACTGTGCCCTCGGCGGTGCTCAATCTGAACAATATTTCCGAGATGAACCGATACCGGGCGCTAAACGAGCAGATTCTGTCGGCACGTCGCCAGGAGCCTCTAAAACTCGACATTTCCGGTCATCAGCATCTCGCGGTCGAACACCAGGATGTGATGCTGGAATCGGCGGCAACATCGTTTCAGATTCATCTCCAGGTTCCGCTTGAACGGGTACGGGAGTATTTCAATACCGCCATTCTGGTCTCCGCGCCGCTGGTAGCTGTTTCCGCCAATTCGCCGTTCTTGTTCGGAAAGGATCTGTGGGCGGAGACGCGGATTCCTCTGTTCGAGCAAGCGGTCGACAGCGGCGGTTTCCATGAGGCGAGCCACGGCCCCTTGCATAGAGTCGGCTTCGGCAGCGGTTATGCGAGGCACGCTATTACCGAGGTGTTCGAGGAGAATTTTCAACATTATCCGGTTTTGCTGCCGATACTGTCGGAGAGCCCGCCCGAGCAGTTCGCCCATTTGCGGCTGCACAACGGCACCATCTGGCGCTGGAACCGCCCTCTGGTCGGTTTCGATCCCGACGGCCGCCCCCATATCCGAATCGAGCATCGCGTTATTCCCGCTGGGCCGAGCATTGTGGATATGATCGCCAATGCGGCATTCTTTTACGGTTTGGTGGAAGCGTTCGCGAACGAGTACCATGAGCCGTTGATTCCGTTCGCTCAGGCCAAGGATAATTTTTATCAGGCGGCTCGATACGGCCTGGGGGCGCACGTGATTTGGCGGGACGAGACAAAGCTGCCGCTCAAGCCATGGCTTCTGCATGAACTGCTCCCGAAAGCGGAATCCGGTTTAAAGCGATTGGGGTTGGCGGAAGCGGATATCGCCTATTTTTTGGGCATTATCGAGCAACGGATATTATCCGGCCAGACCGGCAGCGAATGGCAACGCCGCTTTATAGAGAAACATCCTGGGGAATTTTCGACCATGACTCGCGAGTATCTGAATCGTCAGAAGAGCGGGGAGCCGGTTCATCGATGGCCGCTCTGATGGATGCTCCGTCTCTGACTCAACTGGACCATGTCCCGCAAGGATTGACCGAGATAGCCGCGGAACGCCTCCATACGATATTGCCGGGACCTACGCTCATTCATCTCCCGGGACGTCAGGAAAGACCCTTGTTCGTGTCCGTTCTGCTTCACGGCAATGAGCCTACCGGCCTACTTGCTGTGCAAAGCTTGCTCAGAAAGTATTCGGACCAGACTTTGCCGCGCGCGCTGTCGGTTTTCATCGGCAATGTCAGTGCGGCGCGGAATGGTGTGCGGCGGCTGGATGGGCAGGTGGATTACAATCGCATTTGGCCCGGAACTACGCATTCCGCTTGCCCTGAGACGGCCATGATGCAGTCGGTAATGGAAGAAATGGCCAGGCGTCGCGTTTTCGCCAGCATCGATGTGCACAACAATACCGGGGTGAACCCTCATTACGCCTGCGTCAACCGGCTGGATCACCGGTTTTTTCGATTGGCGTCCATGTTCAGCCGGTTGGTGATTTATTTTACCTATCCCAAAGGCACCCAAACCTCTGCTTTCGCCCGGCTGTGTCCTGCGGTTACCCTGGAATGCGGCAAACCGGGACAAAAATACGGGAGCGAGCATGTCTTCGAATATTTGGACGCCTGCCTGCACCTCACCGATATACCGGACCACCCGGTTGCATCGCAGGATCTGGATTTTTATCACACGGTCGTACAAGTCACCGTGCGCGAGAACGTGTCCTTCGACTTTTCATCCGAGGACACCGACCTTCGGCTGAACGAAGATTTGGATCATCTTAATTTCACGGAATTGAGCGCCGGGACGGCTTTGGGAATGGTCAAGAACGGCTCGTCCACTCTTCCGTTCATCGCCTGCGACGAATCGGGGCACGATGTCGCCGCCGACTATTTCGAAATTCGCGAAGACCGGCTGGTGCTGAAAAGGGCGGTGATGCCGTCCATGCTGACCTTGGACAAGCGAATTATCCGACAGGACTGCTTCTGCTATTTGATGGAGAGGAAATCGCTCAATCTTTGA
>NZ_JBDIVO010000222.1:0-8041 GCF_039794385.1 Methylocaldum sp.
CTGCTGGCCGACCCGTTAATGTCGTGAAAGGATTTCACGACCTACTGTGGGGCCGTGGTTCGTAGGTCGGCAGTCCCTTGCCGACAAAACGGTCACCGTCAGTCGAATCTCGGCAGCAGCACGAGCAGCCAGATGATGCCGGCCAAGGTCAGGGCGAGGAACACCGCCGCGGAACCCACGTCCTTGGCCCGGCCGGACAGTTCGTGATGCTCGAAGCTGATCCGGTCGACCACGATTTCGATACCGGTGTTGAGCAGTTCGACGATCAGGACCAGGAGAATGCTGCCCACCAGCAATGCCTTTTCGAAACCGGTTTGTCCGAGCCAGAATCCCAAAGGTCCGGTAACGATGAGCAGATAAATTTCCTGACGGAAAGCTTCCTCGCTCAGCCAGACGGCTTTGAGTCCTTTCATGGAGTTGAAAAACGCCGCATGAATGCGGGACCAGCCGGTGAGATTCTGACCTGCCATGATTTCGAATTTACCCATCGGTTCGGTGAACCTGGCTCCAGATATTATCTACCCAGGATTTGTCGACCCTCAGATCGCCTTGCATCAGCCAATCGGCGACGGCCCGTGCCACATCGGGGTAGACGACCCGTGTGGCCCGGCTCTGTTGCAGCCAGGCCTCGACGGTGGGGCCGTCCAAGGTCTGCATCACTTGGCCGAGCTGCAAGACCTCCAGGGCCAGCGCATTGGAGTTCTGTTCCATCTGGCCGTGCAGCGGCTTGACCAGGAGCTTCTTGCCGAGATGAAGCGCTTCGCTGGTCAATTCGAACCCCGAGTTGCATATCACGCCGGCGGCGTCGGCGAAGTCGTGCTGAAATCCCTTCCGGGAAAGCTGTTTGATGTGGATGTGCTCGGGCCGTGGATGGCGTTCGTCCGGCATGGTCGAACTGTAGATGTGAAACTGACGATCGTGGAACGGCTTCAGCAAGCGGACGACCTGATTGATGTCTTCGAAGGGCAGATAGACGACGATTTTGTCCGGCTGAACCGCCGCGGGTTCGAGATCGGTCTCGATGATGGGCGGGAGGATGGGATGATGGAAATGATGCCAGTGCACGCCCAGGCCCACCGTGACCGGCGCGAAATACTTGAGCACCAGATTTCCCATGACATCGGCATTCGCCTTGGGGATATCGTAGCCGAAGGCGTACTGATGGCCGATGCCGACGGTTTTGATGCCCTGCAGCCGTGCGGCCCAGGCGGTAACCGGTTCGAAATCGCTGACGACGATGTCGTACTGGCTCAAGTCCAGGGATTTGACGTCGCGGACGAAGCTCGGAAGATTGTTGCGAAATGCGGTCTTGATGTACCGCACATTGCCGGCTTTGGTTTCGAAGGTAAGACCGGCACGCCATTGGTAGTCGCCGAAGACGTCCATTTCGAACAGCTTTTCCCAAGGGCGGCCGGAAAACAGGTAAGTGACTTCGGCTCCGGCTTGCTCGAGTTTGGGCGCGATGGCTCGCGCTCGGGTAATGTGACCATTGCCGGTGGCCTGAACGCCATAAAACACTTTCACGTAAGATGGATCTCTAAACTCAGAAGGGCCAAAAGGATTCCCATCAGCGCGCCGATCAGCGTGTCGGTGGGAAAGTGAACGCCGAGCACCACCCGCGCCATGCCCATCAGCACAGCCCAGGTTAGGAGCAGAGGCGCAAGGGCCGGATAAAAGAAACTCAGCAACGTCGCCACCAGGAACGCCGCGGAGGTGTGCCCGGACGGGAAGCTGAAACGGTCGGACGGAATGATGAAGCTCGGAATATTCAGCGCGGCTTGGGGCCGGTCGCGCCGGCACAGATTCTTGAGGATGAAATAGACCGGACGCTCGATGGCGAAGCCCGTTAACAGGCAAGCCAGCAGAACCGAGCCCGCAGGCTGCCCGGACCATGCCAGCACCAGGCCGAGGATCAGGTACAAGTGCCCGTCGCCGGTCTTCGAGACGCATCGCGCACCGCGAACCAGCACGCGCCGGGATTTCCGTTGCGTTACCCAGAGAAACAGATTGACGTCGTAGGTTTGGATCGTCTGCATGAATTTCATGGCACGCTACTCCCTAAGGGCTACTCCTAAACCTTAGCCGGGGCAGATGACAATCCGGTGACGGAAAGATGAACGATCCATGACAGCGCTTAGAACTCGTAGGATGTGCTGAACGAAGTGGAGCGCCCTTCGACTAGGCTCAGGACAGGCATCAATCGCGAGGGTGCAGATGCCCATGGCTCGGGCACGGAGATCACGAATACCGCTGCCACCATGCCGTCGAACGCGCGCCGTTTTTCGGAATCGGCGCCAGATAGCTTTCGAACAGGAGGGCGCAATCGCGCCAGGAATAGCGCAGGGCATACTGGCGGCAGTCTTTGGGATCGAGTTTCAGCGCCTCGGTGATAGCGTTCTTGAGGTCTTCGTCCAGGCAGCCGACCCGACCGCTCAGAATCACGTCCTTCGGGCCTTCCACCGGAAAGGCCGCGACCGGAACGCCAGAGGCCAGAGCTTCCAGCATCACCAGGCCGAAAGTGTCGGTTCGACTCGGAAAAACGAAAACGTCGGCGGCCGCGAGATAGCGGGCCAGTTCCTCGCCGTATTTGTAACCGACGAAGCGGACATCGGGATATTTGCTCTCGAGCTCCTCCCGCTGCGGTCCGTCGCCGACCACGTACTTGGCGCCCGGCAGATCCAGCTTGAGAAAAGCCTCGATATTCTTTTCGATCGCCACCCGGCCGGCATAGAGCAGCACGGGGCGGGCATCGGGCAGAAAACCCTTGTCTCGGGGACGGAACAAGTCCGTGTCCACTCCGCGCGACCACAGCACCGGGTTCTTGAAGCCTCGCGCCTTGAGTTCCTCCAGCAAGGTGGGCGTCGCAGTCATCAGGCGCTCGCTTTCGCCATGAAACCAGCGCAGAAAGGAATAGCCGACAGCGAGCGGCAGACCGGTGCGGAGATGGATATATTCGGCGAATCGGGTATGGAAAGAACTCGTGAAGGGAAGCCCGCGCCGTTTGCAAAAACTCCGGGCGGCCATGCCGAGCGGGCCTTCCGTGGCGATGTGAATGGCATCGGGCTGGAATTCGTCCAGCCGGGCTCGGAGTTTCGAGCCGCAGCCCAGCGCCAGACGGATTTCGGGATAGCTCGGACACGGCCAGTTGCGAAACTGATCCGGCGTAAAGGTTTCGACCGTATGTCCGATCGCGCGGAGCTGCTCAGAGATCGTGCGAAGCGTGGTGACGACGCCGTTAGTTTGTGGGAGCCAGGCGTCCGTGATCAGGGCGAGTTTCAAGTGCGAGATCCTCCAGGAGTTGGGTGCTTTCTTCCAGCCAGCGGATGACGGACAGCGTTCCGGCGTGGCTTTCGGCCAAGGCGGTGCAGCTTTCCACCCAGTCGCCGCAGTTGCCGTACAGCGTGCCGTGCTCGGCCGTCCGGATCGTGGCGTGGTGAATGTGGCCGCAAATCACGCCGTCCAGATTTTGTTCATAGGCCTCGTGAATCAGCGCCCGCTCGAAATCGAAGATGAAGTTCACGGCGTTCTTCACCTTGTGCTTGATGTAGGCCGACATCGACCAGTAGGGAAAGCCGAGAATGCGGCGGACGTGATTGAACCAGCGGTTGACCTCGATCAGGAAGTCGTAGGCGCCGCTGCCGAGAACCGCCAGCCAGCGGCTGGAGCAGACCACGCCGTCGAACTCGTCGCCGTGCAGTACCAGAAGCCGGCGTCCGGTCGCCGTCTCGTGGACCGCGCTGGCGTGGATCTCGATGCCGTTGAACACCGTGCCGATATAGCCGCGGAAGATTTCGTCGTGGTTGCCCGGAATGTAAATCACCCGTGTGCCCCGAGCCGCCATCGCCATGACGGTGCGGACGATCTCGTTGTGCAGGCGGGGCCAGTAAACACCGCTCTTGAGCTTCCAGAAATCGATGATATCGCCCACCAGATAAAGGCGTTCGCATTCGATGTGCCGCAGAAAATCGAGGAGATATTCATCCTTGCAGCCCCTCGTCCCTAGATGTACGTCGGAAATCCAGACGGTACGGTATTTCAGCTTCATGGATAGTCCTCGCTGCGGTTGAAACTGGCAAAGAACTTAAACCGATTTTCTTAAAGCGCCGTGACGGACCGGTTAAGAATTCATGACGGCCAGTCCGCGGCAAGAATGGCCGGCATCCAGCGCGGCCACGATCTGTTGCCGCGTGGTTTGCGCCAACTCGTTCCGGCCCGGTCCGGGCGGAACGGCGGGGCAATAGTGCACATGGAGATCGATCCGTTCCAGCTTGAGGATGTCGAGGAGATGCGGCAGAAATTCGTCCTCGCCGACGAAGGGTGCGCATTCTTTCGCCGCGCCGTCGTAACGCAGGGCGACCGCCTGGACGTGCGCTCCCGCCAACTGCGCCGGGTGGAGCAGCTTGCCGTGAAAACGCAGCACGCGGTCGCCGGTGGTTGTCGTGCCTTCCGGGAACAGCACCAGGCGTTTCCCCTGGCGCAATTGCCAGGCCATCCGTTCGGCCACGGCTGCGCTCTGCCCGGTATCGCCGCGCTGGACGAAAAGCGTGCCGATGCCTTTCGCCAGGTAGCCCATGACCGGCCAATCCGCCACTTCCCGTTTGGCGACGAACAAGCAGGGGCCTTGCGCTCCGAGGGCGATGATGTCCAGCCAGGAAATGTGGTTGGCCACCACTAATCGGGCGTTCGCGTCGGGCCGCCCGCGGATGTGCAAGCGCAGATTGAGAATCCGGCAGACGGCACGGTTCCAGCTCACCACGATGGCGTCGTTCAAGGCGGCCGACTTCTTCCCCAATAGCAGCCTCAGGGCCGGCATGACCGTGCTGACGGCCACGATGCCGGCCACGAACATGGCGGCGATGGCCAGGGCTTTAAACCACTGCCGACAGCGCTGCACGCGAATTTTCCTGTTTGCTGGCGATGAAGCGCTTCTCGTAGCGGGCCTGCATGCGGGAGAGGTCCAGCAGAATGAACACGTCCATGACGTTGAAATCCTCGTCCCAGAAAGGATCGCCCAAGACCCAGCAGCCCAGCCTGAGATAAGCCTGCAACAAAGGCGGAATGCCGCTTTCGTCCTGGACGCAGCGCTTGTGCGCAGGAACCGGATTTTTGGACCTTACCAAGAGTTCCGACGGGCCGAACTGGTGCGGCTCGATCTGCCGATAGACCGCATCGACGGCGAAGCCGCTGGGGCCAGGCGGGATGCTGGCGCAGCCCATCAGGTAGTTGAAACGGCCGTTGTAGACGTATTCCGCCAGCCCGTTCCACAAGGTTCCGAGAACCACGCTGCCGCGGTGGGACGGATCGACGCAGGTGCGGCCGATCTCCAGGAAGCGTCCGGGCAAGGCCAGAACCTCGTCGAGTTGGAATTCGCCCTCGGAGTAGAAACGTCCCAGGCGCGCAGCCTGGATGTCGTCCAGCAAACGAGTGCAAGCGACGATCTGCCCGGTTTGGGTGTCGCGCACCAAGAGATGATCGCAGTAATCGTCGATTTCGTCATAATCGAGACCCTCGATCCGGGTATGCAGATGCGCGCCCATCTCTTCGGCGAAAACGTGGTAGCGCAGGGCTTGGGTTGCGCGGACGGTCGCCGGATCGCTGGCGACTTCGGCGGCGTAACGGCGAGGACGGGACGAGAGAGAAATAGCGTCTTGTACTGACATGTAAGCCTTCCGTCTGTGCTTCGATGGAAAGGCACTTTACGGAGGCGGTATGACGCAAATATTGCGGTTTGGTGACGAAATGATGACAAGCGCCGCAGGCGATCCGTTTTGGCTCGGAGTATTTTTCGTCTTGGCGGTCGACGGTTGGAAGCATGATTGAAGGGGGCGCCGCGTCAGCGACACCTAATATCACCATTCCAACCCCTGACGCCGTAACCGCTCGCGCTCGGCGTCGCCAAGTGCGACCCAGGGTTCCGGCGAGCGGACGGCGCGGTAGAACAGATCGAACAGGGCCGTAGAGCCGCATGGGAAACCTCCTCATGCGGCGCAATACGCGAGTACCCTATTGCGCCCAACGCGGACTATATTTCCCATTTTGGGATCAGCCCCCAATATCGCTGCCGCTCTCTATGACAACGCCATTAACCTGGAGCGCATCTTATTAACCCGGCCTATATATATAGGCCGGGTTAATCCGGGGCAGGGATGCCCCGGCGCGGCGACAAGCCGCGTGAGCCCAGGCCGGGCGTGTACCGGGCCTGGGCGGCGGCCCGAAATACCAGGAGGGTATTTACGGGCCTGATTCATAAACTCTCAGGGCATCAAGCATTGAACAGCCCTGATCGGAATTTGATGCCGCGAAGCCGGTCATAGGAATTAGAAAAAGGACGTTTATTTTTCCTGGACTCAAACTCTGCGAGGCTAAGATTCTGCCCAAACGGGGGGTGAGCGCCATGGACAGGTCCGATCCCGGAGAGGGAATCATGCAATACTCGACGCGGCAAAGGGACAGGAAGCCGAGCTCCCGCGGCCGGTTTCCGGGCTTACGGTACTTTTTCCTGGGGCTGCTGGCCTTGCTGGGGGCGATCCTGCTCGCCCGGCCCAAGCATGGCGGTGAGCCGCATGACGCTTCGAGCTCGCCCTCGCCGCAGGTGAGCGGGAAGCTCATTCATCCGAGCGTCCCCTTCATCGCGAACCAGGGGCAGACCGACGAGCGGGTGAGGTTCTATGCGGGGATCGACGGCGGCACTGTCTATGTCACCCGCATCGGCGAGATCGTGTACGACCTCCCGAAGGTGTCCGGCAAGACCGGGACAACGGGTTGGTCCCTGAAGGAGGCGCTCGTCGGCGGCGCCGCTGCCTTGGTGGACGGCGCAGAGAAGGCCCCAACCGAGGTGAACTATCTGATCGGGAGTGAGGAATCCGCCTGGAGAACGAACGTCCCGACCTACGATCGCGTGACCCTCGGTGAGGTGTACGAGGGGATCGAGCTCGAGCTGAGGGCGGCGGGCGCAACCGTCGAGAAACTCTTCCACGTCAGGCCTGGCGCGAGGCCCGAGAAGATCGGAGTGAGGATTTCTGGCGCGACATTCCTCCGGGCGAACGACAAGGGCGAGCTGGAGGTCGGCACGGGGCTCGGCACGGTCGTGTTCAGCAGGCCGAAGGCCTACCAGACGGTCGCGGGCCGCGCACACCCTGTGGAGGTCGCCTATGCGGTCGAGGGAACGAGCTACCGCTTCGAAGTCGGGCAGTACGATCGGACGAAGGACCTCGAGATCGACCCTTTGATCCAAGCCACCTTCCTCGGGGGATCGGGAGGGGACCGCGTCACCGCCGCAGCGGCCACGGCGTCGAACGTGCTCGTGGCGGGGACTACCGACTCGACGGACTTCCCGGGGACGGCGGGAGGGGCTCGACCTGCCCTGGCGGGTCCGAGCGACGGCTTCGTCGCTCTCCTCAGTTCGGACTTGAAGACGATCATCCAGGCGACGTACCTGGGGGGGACCGGCGACGACTCCGTGAGCGGTGTCGCGGTCTCGGAAGCCGGCATCTACGTCACAGGTTCGACGACATCGACGGACTTTCCGGGGACGACCGGAGGCGCCCGACCGCAGAACGCGGGGGGCAAAGACGCGTTCGCCGCGCTCCTTACCTCGAACTTGAAGGCGTTGACCCAGGCGACCTACTTCGGAGGAACCGACGAGGACGCCGCCAGCAGCGTGGCTCTTTTCGGGGGCGCCTATGCCGTGTTCGTGGCGGGCCGGACGGCCTCGCACGATCTCGTCGGGACCCTCGACAGCGCTCAACCGCTGAACGGGGACCCGATCATCCGCCCTGTCGGGCAGAACACGAACGACGGCTTCATCGCCGCATTCTCCGCTGATCTGAAGAGCCTGACGCAGGCGACGTACCTGGGAGGTCGCTCCTCCGATTCCATCAACGCCATCGCGGTCTCGGCGGGGTTCGTCTACGCGACGGGGGAAACCGTCTCGACGGACTTTCCGAAGACAGGAGGGGGCGCTCAGGAAATCCATTATCCCGACGGCCAGTCCGACGCCTTCGTGGCGCTCCTGACCAGCGATTTGACCTCGCTCGCGCAG
>NZ_JBDIVO010000223.1:0-8031 GCF_039794385.1 Methylocaldum sp.
GATTGTACCGCGCCAAACCGAAGTTAAGATCCCCGTTGGGACCGTTGGTCGTTCCGACCGCCACGATCCGGCCATCGGGCTGGACGACGAGCGCGCTGGCCTGGGCGCTTGTGCCACGAAGACAGGTTGTTACCCGGTTAATGGGTAGGCAACACACCGTAATCGACCCGATAGAGTTGGAAGTTTCGCAGGTCCTATGCGGTCGCGGTGTCGGGTGAACGACCCAGATAAGCCGCCAATCGCCGCGCGGCACGATCGCTTCGTTCGCCAACATAGAAAAGAGAGCCAAACGTCTCCAAGGACCTTCAGCCCTGGATCGGAGCCCCCTACCGCGCGAGTGGTTTAGTGCTTGGCCGATTATGAGACGATCGTAACCCCAATTTTGAGCTTCAGTTTCTGGCCGAGCTGCCCTACTTCCTAGCGGTTATTTTTGCGGTGTTGCGGCGGATCACGCCGTAGCAGATGCTTCGGTTAAGCCGGAGATACTGACAAGACCCTAAATCCGCTTCTGCGTGTTGGCCAGCAATACGTTCAGCGCATAGGCCACCCCCGACAGCGCAATGGGGATGACCTGCGGCGGCACGGGGAGCGGCAGCGTCCACGAGACAAGCAGCAAATAGAACGTACCGAGGATCACATACAGACTGTATCGGTGCGCCACCGGACTCGAATAGTCGAAGGTGGTCTGCCGGATCTTGCGCCGGACCAGCCCGTCGATCGCGAACGGAACCACCGCGACACCGAGAAACGGCAACCAGGCGGCCGTAACCACCGCCCGATGAATCATCTGGTAAAGGCTCTCGAACAGCACGTCCAGGCGGCCCTGGAGAAACGGAAACAAATCGTAGCGGCCGACATCCTCGAAACCTCTCGACCGTTGCCGCTCGCCCTCGGTCGGAATGAAATACCCATACACGCTATCCCGAATCCCGGTGCGAACGAAAAGCGCTTCGAACCCGCCCATGGCGGTCTTCCGAAGCTCCGTCGCCTTCTCGGCCCCGAAATAATCGAGCAGCATCCGGTCCTCCTCGGCTTGAATCGACCGGGTCCACTGCTCGGAAATGAGGGCCGCCACCAGCACGATTTCGAGCAACCAGATCAGAATACTGAGGAAAATATTGCGCGTCATCAGTCAGTGCATCGTCCGCTTCGTACCGGGCGGTTCATCGCCGAAGCCTTCGATGACCGGGGCCGTGCCCGACAGCGGTTCCGCGCCCGGCAGCTTGAGAATCCAGCCGTAGGCTTCCGGCAGAAAGCTTTGAATCAGCGCGACGTCGTCCGCTTCGGACGGAATCACGGCGCGGAGCGCTTCACACACGGTCTGGACGAAGGCGATCAGGCGGTCATGGTCCGTACTGGATCGTTGATTTCGGGCTTTCAGATACGCCGTCCACGCGGCAGCCAGCACGCGGTCGAGGGCGATGGCGGCACCTTCCGGATCGTCGATGTTCCGGTCGAGGCATTCGGCGATGCGCTCGCCACTCTGCCTGAGGCCCGGCCAGTCCGCGTCCAGCAAATGGATCCGGGTCTTGTTCCGGCGCCGATTGAGCCAGGCGGTCCAACTGGGCGATCGACTTACGGCCCGTTGCTTCGGCATTCAATGATTCTCCTTGGGTGTGGTCAACAGGATGGGCAGCCGCCCCTTGACGATGCGTCCGCCCGACAGTTTGGCGATATAGTGCAGGTCGGGGAGTTGCCCCAGTAGCTGCGGCGGGAACAGATCGCCTTCCTCTTCCATCAGTCGCTCCCCGATGTTGCCGGAAAAGACGGTCGGGTTGCTGGCATGGGTCGAGACGCCCTGGGTGCGCATCACGTACTTGAGCCGCGTCTTCGGCAGGTTGTCGGTAATGTACTGCTGGGTCTCGCCGTCGAGCACCCGCAGGACGATCAGGTTGTTGACGTTGCCGAGCACCTGCCGGGCCTTGGCTTCCGATCCCGTGCGCGCGGCGAAATCGGCGAAGGTCTGGGTGGCGATGAAGAGCCGGATCTTGGCGCCACGTCCCTTGTTCAAGACCTGGATGAAGGGGTCGTTGATCACTTCGGCCGCCTCGTCGACGAACACGTTGACTGGCCGGTCCGAGACGCCGTAGTTGTAGCGGTCGCCGGCCACCGCCGCGAGTTCCGCCAACAGGATCGAGCCGATGGCGCTCCCCACCAACCCGTCCGACAGGGAATCGAGGCCAATGTAAGCCACTTGGGCGTTTTCGATGATCCGCGCCATGTCGGTGATCGGGCGGGGATCGTCCACATCCTCGGGATCCGGCGACAGCAAGGGACCCAAGGGTCCCGAGGTCAGCATGTTCATGATCGGCAGGAGGGAGGCCACCATCTTGCTGAAGTGGGTGCGGTCGTGCTCGAACAGCGAAATCAGCCCCTCGAGATCGCTGTTCGGGTGAGTCCGCTGGACGTTCTCCCGGTAAAACCGGACCAATCCCTGGGCCTTGCCCTCGGTGTCCCGCGCCGCCTTCATGAACGGCTTCGCGTCGCTCCGCCAATCGCCGAGACACCGGTCGTAATGGCGCTCCAGCGCCTGAACGACCAGGAAGGCCGGACCGCCTTCCAGATAGCGGCGCAGCTTCACCAGGGTGGGCCGCTCCTCGATCACCATCAAGCCCTGAATGACATTGTCCAGGGATTTCTGGCCGAACGCTTTGAACGGATCGTTGGTGGTTTCGCCGGGCGAGATGGCGGAAATGCGGCTGGCCACCTCGGACGGCCGGTTGAAGTTGTGCAGGGGATCGAGACGCACGCTGTCCTCGGGAAAGGCCGGATGAAAATACACCAAGCGGTCCGGACGCCCCGCCAGCCGGCAGGCGGTTTCGGCCGAGCGCTTGAGATCCTTGTCGCCCTTGGGGTCGATGATGATGACGGCTTCGCCGCGCAGCACTGCTTGCGTGACCAGCACGTCGAAGGCTCGGGTCTTGCCGGCGCCGGTGGTGCCGACGATCAGCGTGTGCCCGGCCGTGTGCGGGAGCGGCTGGATCACCGGGTGTTCGCGCGCTTCCAGCCCGTGAATCCACGGTGCGCCCATGCGGTCCTGGCGGACGGGAATGAGCTCGGATAGATCTCGTTTCAGAATTTCGTGGGCCAGCTGGGCGTGCCTTTGGCCCCAGTCGAACCCCCATCCCAGCCAAAGCTGGCCGGGATGACGGCCGACCCAGCGCTTCAGGCGTGTGGCTTGCCAGTAGGTGAGACGGGATCGGATCAGGCGCCGCTTGCGACGCCACAGCCCGATGGCTGACGGGGCGCGCCACAAAGTCATTCCGAAAGACACGCCGATCAGCGCGTAGAACGGCTCGGCCGGCAAGTCGGACCACAGGAACGTTCCATAGGCGAGACCGGCGCCGCCGAGCCAGCCGCAGATCGCGATGACCTCGAAGATCGGTCGCCAGGGGGCCTGGTAATCGTAATCCGAGCTCACGAGGCGTCTCGCTTGACCTTCACAGTCCCGCTCCGGGTCGTCCCCTCGAGCCGGCAATCGTCCCGCCGGAACAGCGCACGGGACAAGCCGGTCAGCGTGACGCCGGGATGCTGCTGGACGAACCAGTCCAGAACGGTGGCCGGCGCGACCAGCCAACCGTTCTCTTCGACGACCGAAACCGGCAGTCCCTCGCGACCCCGGATGCGGGTGACGAGTTCGTCAGCCAGGGTAGCGGGATCCGGCGCGGGGTTGCCGGGTTCGGTCGACGGGGCCGACGCGTGGAATGGTTGGCGTTTCGGCGGATCCACCCTCGTGGCTCCGTCCCGACATCCCGCTGCCGGCGCTTCGGCCTTGCCCGCCTTCGGCGGAACCGACGCGACCTCCGTTGACAGCGGCTGGGTAGACGGCGGCCTGCCAGGCGTCTTGTCGGTGCGGATGGCGATCGCCCGCAAGGCTTCGCTCGGCTCCGCCGCCAGCAGCAGTCCGCGCACCCCCTTGATGTCACGCACCCGGCGCAGCGGGGCCAAGGGATCGGTAAGCACCCACCCCGCATCCGCCAGGCGGATGAGAAAGGTCGCCGGCTCCAGGCCGAGCTTCTGGGCGCTCGCCGGAAACGGAAGCAGAAGTTTGCCGTCGACGTCCGGCAGGTCGATGCCGATCGTCCAGCCTCCCGCCATGATCACCTCCTCGGCCAGCCGGATGAGCAGCTCGCCCCCCTCCCCTCGCGCCGCGAGCCAGCGACGGGCCGCGTCCGTCCGGTTCTCTTCGCCCGGATCGCGCGCCGTCCTGATCGATACCGCGGCCGGCGCTTTTGGCGCATGCCGTTCAATTGTCGCGGTCTGGGGCGGCGGCCGGACGATCTCGCCGGTCTGCGTATCGACCTGGAGGGCCGTTCCCGACGCGTCGATGACCTGGAGCGGTTCACCCACCCCAGGGTCTTCGGGTGGCCGATGGCGCACCGGCGGTTTCCCGTTCGCGGTCGGGCGTTCCCGTCCACGGACCGACGGGGGCGTTGTCGCCGGGGCTGCCGGGGACCGATCCAGAGGGGTCGCGCGGGGAGT
Organism: Methylocaldum sp.; assembly: GCF_039794385.1. Lineage (NCBI taxonomy): Bacteria > Pseudomonadati > Pseudomonadota > Gammaproteobacteria > Methylococcales > Methylococcaceae > Methylocaldum > Methylocaldum sp. The sequence continues at coordinate 4,483 of NZ_JBDIVO010000223.1, forward strand.
GTCCTCGGTCCGTAGCGGTGGACGGGGCGAACCCCGGTCCGGCACATCCTCAGGCCCGTCCCTGTCCCGTGTCGGTCCGGTGACCGCAGGGTCATCGCTTTCCTTCACGATCTGCCCGCCAACCACGATCGGCGGTTCACCCATGTAGATCAGCTCCGGTGACGCGAGCTGCAACAGGGTCAGCGTGACCTCCAGATCATCCGGTTTCACGCGCCAGTACCGGCACCGGGTGCCGTCGGGCAACGTTCGCGGTATGGCGAGTCCCCGTTCGATCAGGATGTCCGCCAGGGTGTCCTCGTCACGGGGGATGCCGGGGATCTGGTCCTTGGCCAGGGTATCGACGATCTCCCGCGCGCCGGGACGCCAGACGAGGTGCACGCCCTCCGGGAAGCGCCAGACCCTGGCGCCCTTCTCGTTTGCCTGCCAGCGTCCGGATCGGACCAGGCGGCGCATGGCGTCGAGCAGGTATTTTTCCACCGGCACGCCGAGCGAGGCATCAACTTGGAGGTAATTCGCCTTGAGGTCGCGTTCGACGCTCTTCCGGTCAGCCTCGGCCACCAACCGGTAAAACGTGCTGCCCCGATCGATGCCCGCGATGGCTTCGAGCATCGCCTGCATGATGTCGGGACCGGTCCGCGTGAGAAAGGTGATGCATTCCGGGGTCAGCACCCGCTCGGTAACCAGCACGGAGAACTGTTCATGGCGCTGGTGGCGTTTTTCGCGCCAGCGCAGGAAATAGCGATCCACGCCGTTTTTGTCGGCCCAGTCGGTGAGGTGCTCGATATAGGGATTCCAGGACGTGCGGCCTTCCCGATCCAGGACGGACAGATCGGAGACCGGTTTTCCGATGTCGTGCAGTAGCCCTGCGAGGCAGACCGCAAGCCGCCAGCGCGGTTCCTGCGCCTTGCGCTCGCGAGGCGTCGCGCCCGGGGCGAACAGAACGCCCTCCGAGGCCAACGCGGCCCAGTGCGCCACTTCGAGGCCATGGCGGAACAGCCCGCCGGCGCCGCGATGATGGTGGGTCTCCGAGGCGGGCAAAAGGTGGGTAAAGGCGGCGTAGCGCGCAATCACGGGTTCCGCGATCGCGGTGAAGAGGTTGCCGGTCAGCGCCAGGGTATGACGGATCTGCCCGATCAACTCGGTCTGCGTCGCCAGGACCCGGTCAACAGACGCCGCCGGCAGGCCTTTGGCGAACGGTGGATAGCGCGGAATATCGTCATCCGCCTGACCGGGCGCCGGGGTGGCCTGCGGCCGATTCGCCCAACGTTTGAGATGCTCCATGAATGACATGGCATTTGATCATGCCAGAAGCGGCCTCGATCGGACGTACACAAAACGGGCGATTCGCGGATTTTGTGCAACGCCGGGACCGTTCGGACGCTTTATGCTGGGCGTCAACGTCTACGGAGACCGATTGCCATGCTATCGCGAAAACTCATTCTGTGCTTGCTCGTTTCCAGCAACCTAACCGCCTGTGCCGTGAGAACCGTCCCACCCGAGGTGGCCGAATCCGTCATCGATGCCGTCATGGCCGACGCGACACGCGATCCGCCGTGGCGTCTCGGCACGTCCTGGCGAGACGGAGGCCTCGGCGGGGCGGCGCTTAGGGCGTCCGCGCTCGAACATGTCGTTACGCAGAAGGAGCCGCCGCCGCTTTACCACCCTGAGGCATTATCCGATACGGCCGATCGTGGTGTCGCCGTCTTCCCCCTGTCCGATGGCTACGGCGCCGACGAGATCGAGCGGGCCTGGCGCAAGGCCTGCCGGCATGGCCTCGACATGACCGCGCGTGAACGCGACATCGTCGCCGCGACCGACATGCCGTCCTGGTTGCGAGGACAGTGCTATACCGCCAGCGTGTACAAATGATCGCCGCATGGGCCATCTCACCTTCCGCATCGGTGACCATATCATTTCCCACGATGACCCTCGCCTTGAAACCCTCCTGGCGAGCGTCCACGGGACGAAACAGCGTCCCTTGTGTCTGTGCCGCGATCCGGGCGTCGAGATGTACGTTGCCCGAATCAATGGACGCCATGTGATCAAACGGATGCCCAACACCGGGGCCGACCATGCCCCGACGTGCGATGCCTACGAGCCCTCGGCCGAACTCTCCGGGTTGGGGCCATTGATCGGTTCGGCCATCCAGGAGAATATTCAGGATGGGGTCACGACCCTCCGATTCGATTTCGCCCTGTCCAAGGGAAGGGGCAGACCCACCGGGACTTCGTCGCCCCGCAGGGAATCCGATAGCGTGCGCACCAATGGCAACAAGCTGACATTGCGCGGCAGTCTGCATTATCTCTGGGAACAGGCCGGCTTTCATCGCTGGTCGCCCGCGATGGCCGGCAAACGCTCCTGGCACGTGATCCACAAGTTCCTCCTGCAGGCAGCCGAGGACAAGGCCGTAAAGGGCGTGCCGCTCGCCGATGTGCTGTATGTCCCGGAACCTTTTTCCAGGGAACGTATGGAGGATATCGCGCAGCGCCGGATGGCTCGGCTGAGTCAGATCTCAATGGGTGAAAGCCACGCGCAGCGACTGCTGCTCCTGATCGGCGAGGTCAAGGAAATCGCGCGCTCGCGCTGCGGGCACAAGTTGGTGGTCAAGCACCTGCCCGATTTCCCGATCACGATGGATGACGGACTTCATAACCGCCTGCGCAAACGCTTTGCCGGCGAGTTTGCCTTATGGGACGCCGTCGACAACGCCCATCTGGTAGTGATCGGGACCTTCGGTGTCGGTCCGACCGGCGTGGCGTCCCTGGATGCCGCGGCCCTCATGGTCGTCAACGAAAACTGGCTGCCCTTCGAGCACCTCTACGAGCAGGCGCTGATCGACCGTCTTACACAGTCCGGGCGCTCTTTCCTGAAGGGACTGCGATACAGCCTGTCGGACGACCAGCCTTTGGCGAGCGTGGTGTTGTTGGACACACAACCCCTGCCCATCGCCCTATACATCGTTCCGCCAGAGGCGGCTGAGGACTATGACGCTGCCCTCGATTCGCTTATAGCGGAAAGCAGACTCGAAGCCTGGGTGTGGCGTGCAGGCGGCGAAGCAATGCCAGAGATTCCACCAGCGGATTGATCATTCACGTTCACTAGCCGCCATTTTCCCCCAAGGGGTCAGCACCCCGCGTGACTGTTGGGTTCGCTGGTTCAGGTGATGTTGGCTATGCCCAGGAGTGCCCAACGCATCCGGGCCTCTGCGCAGACCGAACGCCGAGTTCCTTCTTGGCATCTTCCACCGTTCTCCATGTAATGCCAGCAGCATGGCTCAAACACTCAATCGGCGACGGGCATTGGTCTATTGGCCAGTATCTGTTTAAGGAAGCTCTGAATAAGTGCGTTTTATTGGTGGCTCCGATAAACCGGCCGGGGCTGTCAGCCGAAAAAGGTCGTTTTTCCCTCCCCAATTGGCGCCCGCCATCAACTCCTCCCGCACCTGGTAGAGATTGCCGAGGGCAAACAGCAGGTAGAGTTGCTGCCCGTTTTTGAAGAGTCCCCGGTACCGGACCTTGGTATAGCCGAATTGGCGTTTGACGATCCGGA
>NZ_JBDIVO010000224.1:0-7977 GCF_039794385.1 Methylocaldum sp.
CCCTCCTGGTATTTCGGGCCGCCGCCCAGGCCGGTACACGCCCGGCCTGGGCTCACGCGGCTTGTCGCCGCGCCGGGGCATCCTTGCCCCGGATTAACCCGGCCTATATTTATAGGCCGGGTTAATAGTCAGGCCCGTAAATACCCTCCTGGTATTTCGGGCCGCCGCCCAGGCCGGTACACGCCCGGCCTGGGCTCACGCGGCTTGTCGCCGCGCCGGGGCATCCCTGCCCCGGATTAACCCGGCCTATATTCATAGGCCGGGTTAATAGTTTGAGCTCGTTTTAGACACCGATATCTTCTCCCCACAGCTCGGGATGAGTCTCGATGAAGCGCGACATGAGGCGAATACAGTCGGGGTCGTTGCGTACCTCGACGGAAATGCCGCGCGACCGCAGCAGCTCCTCTTCACCGAGGAATGTCCGGTTCTCGCCGATCACGACCCTGGGAATTTGGTACAGCAAAATCGCTCCCGTGCACATGGCGCAGGGCGATAGCGTCGTATAAAGCGTGCTCTCGCGATAAACCGATGCGGGCTGACGTCCGGCATTCGCCAAGGCGTCCATTTCCGCATGCAGAATGGGGCTCCCCTGCTGTACGCGCCGGTTGTGGCCGCGACCGATGATGCGATCCCGATGCACCAGCACCGATCCGATCGGTATTCCCCCGGTCTGCAATCCCTTCTCGGCTTCTTCGAACGCAGCCTGCATGAATGTATCCATGCCCTTTGCTCCATCGGTCGATGATAAAGAGTCGGTGCTAAAGCAATTCTTGCCACGGTCGGTCTTGAGCCGAGACCGGACGACGGCGATGTCGCAATGATTCTCGATGTCGGCCCCCAAGGCAACCACTTTCACGCCGCCGTGATCTAGCGCTTTCAGCCGTTCGGCGTTGGTCGCGAATCCGGCTCGGGCGACAGGTCTTTTTTGATCAGATACAAAATGCTGGCAAACACCTGTAGCAATACGCCGCCGATCGACAGCGCGAACCAGGCGAAAACGACGAAGCCGTAGTGCAGGGGCGCTACGAACACTTCTTCCATGAACCAGAAGGTGTGACCCCATTCGTTGTAACCGACGTTCGGCAAAAGCGTGAACGGGCCGACCACGGAAAACAGGTAGGGCACGGAAAATCCCTTGGCGAAGTATGGCAGGCGCGTCTTCGCGTACAGAAAGGCACCCCAGCCCGTAATGATGTAAACGGGGTAGCTCATGTAGAACACGATGATGTGATTGGGGGTAAAGTCGGTGTCGCGCACGACCGTTTGATGCCAGGTCGCATCCTGCTCCGTGAAGAAGCTGGTTCCCCAATAGAAAGCCCACGCATAAGCGGCCAGCCAGATCAGGTGGGTCATGTTCCGGCGCAGCTCCTCGCGCGGGGTCAATGTCACGACATCGCGATCACGCGTTTTCCATAACAGTTCGCGCAAGGCTTCGCCTTTCGCTCTGGACAGCGCTGTCTCGGTGTCGATGAAGTGCGCCCAGTACCTCTCCAAATTGCGATCCCGGCTCCGCCATAGCCAGCCCCAAAGAAGAGCGGCCACGATCGTTTCCACCAAGATTTCGGCGTAAAAGAGATTCATCCAGTAGGTCTCGAACTCCGGCGCGAAAGCGTCGAGCCCCGTCGACCACGCGTAAGTCCCCTCATACCAGCGAGCCGTCAGGTAGAGCGCCGCATAGCTCGCCAGTACCAGCACCAGACGCTTCAGACTGAACAAGGGCGGTTCTTTCGCGGCAATATCCGAAGCTCCGGTCCGAATCGGCGTGGACACAAGCCACCTCTTTGATAAGTCGAAAATCCAATCATTGGACCCCCGGCATTCGAAAAACGCTCCTCGGCTTAAAGTGCTTTCAGCACCACGAGAGAAATGTCGTCATCGAAGGACCGGCTTTGACAAAACACGCCGAGCTCGTCGACGATAATCTGGATCAGCTCTTGAGGGGATGCCTGAGCATGCGCGATAACGAGCTCGCAGAGACGGGATTCGCCGAAAAACTCCCCTTGTTTATTGCGCGCCTCGGTAATCCCATCGGTATAGAGAAGCACCATATCGCCCTCGTTCAAGGCGAGTGCTTTCTCTTCGAAGATCACTCCTTTCTTTACCCCCAAAATGAGCCCCTCGGCATCCAGTTCCGTGCAGTTCCGCTCGCCTTTACGCAGCAACAGCGGACGGTTGTGCCCCGCATTGGCGTAGCTGATCCGCCGGGTATCCGAACGGTAGCTCAGGTAGAACATGGAGATGAAAAAGCTGGCCTGGTTCAAATCCTCGAACAGGAGATCATTCAAGACCGACAGAGTCCTTTTTGCGCCGTTGCGGAGCCTCGCCTGTCCTTTCGCCATCCAGTCGGTTCCCATTTTCAGCGTGCTGCGGGTTTCGGCCATGATCAGAGCGGCGCCCACCGAGTGCCCGGACACGTCGGCGATCACGATATCGACCCCCTCTTCGGTGGCGAAATAGTCGAAATAATCGCCGCCGACATGGACCGCCGGCAGGCAATACCCTGCCACCTGAGCGCCTTCCATCCGCAACGGAACACTCGGCAAGAGGGACAACTGGATCTGCCTTGCGATTTCCATTTCGTGACGCTCTTCCTCGATGCGCCGCAATGCCGTGACGTCGGTCTGGGTGCCGATAAAATGGGTCACCCGGCCGTTTTCGTCCCTCACCGGAGAAATGAACAGCTCGTTCCAAAACGGCGTGCCGTCCTTGCGGTAATTTTTCAGCGTCAGATGGCAATCACGCTCTTCCCATACCGCTTTCCGAATCTCCTCGATCGCCTTCGGATCGGTTTCCGGACCTTGCAGAAAGCGGGGATTCCACCCGATCACCTCGTCCCGGCTGCGGCCCGTCATCTGGATGAAGGCGGGATTGGCGTAGATGATGGGATTGCCCGGCTGATGGGGATCGGTGATGATGATACCCACGCTGGACGCGGCGATGGCCCGGTCCCTAAGCCTTAGGGCGTCCACGAAGCGTTTGCGTTCGGTAACGTCGTTATCCACCCCGCGCCACCTCAGCAAGTGGCCCCGGCTGTCGGAGAGCGGGATGCCGGTCGATTCGGTAAACACTTCGCGGCCGTCCTTATGCTGATACCGGTTGATCAGGCGAACAAAGGACTCTTCGCGAGCGATCAGTTCCGGTGCCAGCACCGCAGAGCGTTCTCTGTCTTCCGGGAAGAAGAGCTCGTAATAGGGTTTTCCGATGATTTCCTCGGCGTCATAACCGAGAATACTTTTAACCGCGGTGCTGGAATAGGTGTAGCGGCCTTCCGCATCCTGTTCCCAGATCCACTCGCAAGTCATATCGACGATCTGACGAAACCGGGCCTCGCTTTCCCGCAAAGACTCCTCGGCGACCTTGCTTTCGGTGATGTCCTCGACCATATCGATGGCGAATTGCAGTTCGCCCCTGAACCCGTAGGTTCCGGAAACGATCTTGCGGACCCAGACCACCGTGCCGTTTTTCCGGATAAAGCGCTTTTCCAGGCTATAGTGCTTGTATTTCCCCTCGACCAAGCCCTTGAACCGCTGAATGCTGACTTCGAGATCGTCCGGGTAGCTCAGGTCGAAAATGACCCGGCCGTGCAGCTCCTCGGCACTAAAGCCCAGCATCTCCTGCAGGGCGAAATTGCATTCCCTGATCCTTCCGTTCTTGTCCAAGAGTGCGATGCCGATGCCGGCCCGCTCGAAAATCGCCCTGAACCGGGCTTCGCTTTCCCTGAGAGCGATTTCGGTGAGCTTGCGTTCGGCGATCTCCGCATGCAGGGTCGCTTTGGCCGTTGTAAGCTCCATGCTCTGCGTCTTCGCCTGCTTTTCCAGCTCGAGGTGACACATGCGCAAGGCTTCCTCGCTTTGGCTCAATTCGGCGATGGCTTGTTCCTTGTCGCGGTAGATCTCGGTCAGGCGCTTATTGGTCCTTTCCAAACTCTCGTTGAGCAGGCGCATTCGGGTCATGGCGTCATCATGGCTGCGCGACGTCCTTTCGAAAGGCGCGAGCGTCTCTCGAAAAAATACCTCCGCCTGCAATTCGACATCGACGCCTTCGGAAGGAGCGATGGCTCGAGCCGAAAGGCCCGCCAGCGCTTTATGATGAATCGCGGCCACCGCCGAGAGGCTCAAATTCTCCGCCACGGCCTGGCGTCCCAGCCGATAGGCCCGCAGTAAAGGATTTCCTTCCACGCCGGCCAAATAGTCGCGCAATGCTGCCGTGTATTGGGCCGCGAGTTCACTCTCGACCGTTTCGTCATTCATTGCATGTCTCCAAGACACGGCGGTACGGCATCTGGCCGGAAAAACGCTGCATTTTCACGGGGCAAAATAACGACTTGCTCGGCTATTGGACTCCCGGACCGCCGCTCAATTCAATCCGCCGGAAGTCGGCCTGCGGCGCTTCACCCATAGACCGCTGGACCGCAACCTACCGCACCCATTTCTTCATCGTCACGGTCGTCCCTTTCCCGACGTCGGACACGACCTCGAACTCGTCCATCAGCCGCTTGGCACCCGCCAGACCCAGCCCGGCTCCCCCGCTCGTCGAATATCCCTCCTGCATGGCCAATTCGACATCGGGAATACCCGGCCCATCGTCGCGGGCCACGACGACGATGCCCTGGCTGCCGTTCTTTTGAGCCTTGCTCAGAATGACTTCGCCTTTTCCGGCGTACTGAAGGATGTTGAGGGCCACCTCCGAGATGGCCATGGCGATAAAGCTTTGTTCGACCGACCAGAAACCCAGCTCCGCCGCCAACAATCGGGCCTGCTGCCGAGCGATTAGAATTTGCGACTCCGAATCGATGGGTACGCGTATTCCGTCGATCATGAACGCGCCTCTCCGTTCGCTGCATCATTCATGTTTATGGCGTGAAGCGCTCCTACGGTTCTCTCTCCGATTCCGGCAAACGAATAACTTTTTGCCTGACGATCCGGATTATCGTCCGCTATTCCGCTCGGCCACGCCAGCACCGCCGGAGCCTCCAACAAAATGGCAATGGCCGTCGCCGAAAAAGGAAAGAGTACGATATCCGGGCGGTTCATTCGAATATCCGCCGCGGGCGCGGAATCTTGCACCCCGAAGCGGATTTCCGATGCGACACGGGCTCTTCCCGCAAAACCACGAATTGTCGTTCGCGCATCCGAACCGGGCCGGTCCGTTTCGGCGGGCCATGCGCCGGATAGAAAGACTCGTATCGACACGGATCCGGCAGACAGACGTACTATCCGCGGGCGATCAGAGCCGCCAATACGAGTCCCGCAATGACATTCCCGCCGATGCTCACGAACAGCTCCCGCGTGAAAAAGGCCTGCGGTTGCATCTTGCCGAGCTTGGGATTCTTGTGCTTGGCGGTAATCTCGATGGTTCCGGCGGAGATGTTCCGTGCAATGGCCCGGACCCGATCGATGACCTCCGCCTCGGTATGCAGGGCGGGGTGATATTTGATCAGAAAGGTCCCCGTAGTGATGTTCGGTTCGGCATGGTAGATCCCCCTCGCCTGAGCGTCCCCGAGCAGGCTTTGCTTGAGCAGCTCGGCCATAGTCCGCTTATTTCTGATCAGAGGCACCCGGATGCGGATTCGGGCCGGGACCTTATTGTGAACGATCACAATCGTTTCGGGCATTGCGTGCCTCTCGAGCCGGAGTGAAAAAGCCGATGGCTTTTTTCAAAGTGATTTGATCATTCAGACATGAAAATGCGTGAAGAATGCCGCAAAACGCTCTTCGGTCTTTCGGCAGGGTCACGCTTGTCTGATCAGAGGCACCCGGATGCGGATTATGGATAATTTCTTGCGGGAGCGGGCCTTTCGACACAGCTCAAGACAGGCTTCAGCCCGCGATCGAAGGCGATTGGCGGGCATTCGTCATTCGAGCCGCCGGGTTCTTGTTCGACATAAAAAAGCCGGGGCTTCCAAACCCCGGCTTTTTATGCGCGTATGGCGCGAACGCTTGCTCATTGTTTGTCCTTATCGTCCATCCGGTCGTAATTCTTCAGGCAGAACCCGATGGACCCGCCGGTGGTGCCGAAAAATACCAATGCCAAGAATATTTCAACGCTCGTCATAGTGATTTCCCCTTGCTGATGTACATCCAGTTAGTATCAGTATCGTCACGATTGTTCCTTTTGTTTAATAACGATTTCTTATGGATTAGATCAGATAGTTTAATTAAACATCATAAAAGTCTTTTTATTTACGATAATGTTTCCATTTTTGAAACAATCCAGACATGAAAAACCAACGCCCGTTGGCTTTACCAAGGAGAGCAGGCACTAGACCGTTTTCGAAAACGCTAGGAAAAAACGCGAGTCGCGAAATCAGCGTCCGGCGGCGTCTGTGGGCGTGGGCAAGAAAACTTGCTCCCTCTTCCCGACTCCAACCGGTGATGAATACCAGTCGCAACGAATCCCGACATCTCAACCGGATGATCGATGGGCTGCTCGACGCGGACTCGGATACGGCCGAGCTGATCGCTGCGGCCAAGCAGGCAGGTCCGGCAGCGCTAGCCGAACGCATCCGGCAGCGCAGCGCGCGGCAGGTGCGCCTACAACCCGCGCGGGCGCAAACGATCCTGCAGATCCGCGATCGCCTGATTTGGCTGGTTTATGCGAGCCCGCTTCCCCCGGAAGGATTTTCAGCCTGGTGCGACGGCTCGAGCGTCCGCACGGCTTCGGGCGCAGCGAACGGAATCGGGGCGATCGTGACCGATGCTCATGGAGAAGTCGTGGCGAAGAGCGCCGGGCGGGTGCCGTCCGTTCTCCCACCCTTCGAAACCGAGATCGGGGCGTTGGAACGGGCTTTGGAGCTGGCATTGGAGTCCCGCGGGACCGTTCTCCGAGTGCACACCGACTGCCCCGCTCTGGTTCAGCTCTGGCAGCGGCACCCGCACGATCATCGATTCGCCGCAATCCGCCGTTTGGCCCGTCGGTTCGAGCGGCTCGACCTGTGCGCAGTGCCGCGAGAGCACAATCAAGCTGCCCATCGCTTGGCGAAAGCCGCCGCGAGCGCTATATGACTCCGGTTCCGAGGAGCGGTCGGCATCGCACGAGCCGGGCGCATTTCTTACCAGGGGATCTCGGTGCCGTCATAGCGAAAGAAACGGCCGGTATCCGCCAGCGTGAACTTGTCGATGAGCTTTCGCATGCCGCGCACGCTTTCTTCCGGCGTCAAAGGCGCGCCGGTGCCGCCCATCCGAGTCCCCACCCAGCCGGGGTGAAATAGAAGCACGCCGATGTTCAACGGCTTGAGTTCCAGCGAGAGTCCCTTCATCACCGCGTTCAGCGCGGCCTTGCTGGATCGGTAGAAGTAACTGCCGGGGCTGTCGATCTCGGCAATGGAGCCCATATGACTGGTGATCGCCACCACCAACCGCTTTTCGCTGCGCGCCAGAGATTCGACGAATGCCTTGGTGATGCGGAGCGGACCCATGGTGTTGACCTGAAACGTGTATGCCCAGTCATCGTAATTGAGGGGCGCGTTCAAGGGCAGGTATTTCTCGGTATAAACCCCGGCATTGTTGAGCAGGAGATCGATGGGCGTTTCCCGCAGTTCCTCGGCTAAGGCAACGATCCGGCCGGCGTTCGTCACGTCCAGCTGGTGGATGCGCACGGCTCTGTAACGGTCCGCCAACCGCGCCAATTCATCCGCCTCGTCGGGGTATCGGCAGGTAGCGAAGACCTGCCATCCGGCCTGGGCGTATTGGCGGCACCATTCCAGCCCCAATCCGCGGTTGCTCCCCGTGATGAGAACGCTTGTCATGACGCTCGAAACTCCAGTTGCCGTAAGAATTCCACGATAGGACTTCCTCAACTGAGACCGCCGGATTCCCATGCGAGTTCGCGGCCGGCGCCGTCATAAAACTCACCGGCCAGACCAAACTCGTCGGCCCTGAGCCGGTCTAATTTTATCCGGCGTTCGAGTGAACATTCATCGTAGGATGGGTAGAGCGAAGCGAAACCCATCGATGGCGGGTTAGCCCTTCGACAGGC
>NZ_JBDIVO010000225.1:0-7885 GCF_039794385.1 Methylocaldum sp.
AGGGTGACGATGGCTTGCTCGATGTCGTCCCCGGCTTCGGAGGCGAAGATGTTCGGTTCCATGCGGCCGGTCAGCAGCAAACGCCGCAGCATCAGGGCACGCTCCAGGTTGAGTGCGGTCGCCGCTTCCCCGGCCAGTTTGCCCATGGCCACGGCCTGCTCCTGAGCGGTCGGGAGTTTTCGGATCGCCTCGATGACCTCGCGGGTCATCAGGGTACCGGGCGACGAGACCTTTTCCAGATTGGCCGGCGTGGGATCGAGATTGCCGCTCACCAGATTCTTCAGCGTGTTAAGCAGAGTGGCCTCGTCCTGCTCGATCTTGGGCAGGAGGCCATGTCCCGGTGTCGCATTGCGCGGGCTGTTCTTCTGGGTCCTGATGTCGGCGTCGCCCAGTACGTAGACGGCAAACGCGGTGGCGTCGCTCGGGGACTTCCACATCTTCGCGAGGGCCGGCGCCGTTCCATCGGTAGGCGCCGCGCTTGGATCGGTAACGCTACGTCCCAGTTCGATGTTATAGCCGGCGCGCACGGTGTCGGTGATCACCCGGATCGGCGGCTGATTCAGACCGCCGGCGCGGATGCCGCCGAGCCAGGGCACGCCGTTCGAACCCGAGTTGTTCTCCACGGTGTCCTTGGCCGAAGCCACGTCCACCGGCGAGGAATTGACCCCGCCGGTACCCATTTGTAGTTTCCAGTCGTAACCCTTGGCCAGGGTGATCCAGCGGTCGAAGGGGTTTTTTCCCTGGGCGATCTCCTGCTGCATCTGCTCGCAGCTCTTGGTGGCCAGGGAAATGGTGGCCTGCGCCCGCAGCAGGGCATTGTGAAAGAGGTCGTACAATCCCGGATTGGCCCGTTGCAGGATCAGCGCGGGCAAGGCGGCAATCGCGCCGGTGGCGGTGGTCACCATCTGCTGCATCATCTGCTCGGCGCCGGATTTGACGTTGTTGAGGATATTGGTGACCCCCAACACCGGGTTGAAATTGCCGCAGTTGTAACCCAGTCCCAGATCCAGGGCGCCGCCCAGCGTCACCGTGGTGACGTTGCGATTGGCGGCGGCGGAAATGGCTCCGGCTCCGCCGATCTTGTAGTACCAGTCGCTGTTCCGTGCCGGGGAAGCGATGTCGGCGGAAGATGACGAGACCAGGAGGAGCGATAGCGCCGCAAGTCCTCGGAGGGGCTTGGTAAGGTTTGGTGAAGAGAGGCTTCGGGTACCGAATAACATCATGGCGGAAACTCGCGAAAATCGATGACGCCGATGAAGGCGCCCTTGACCTGACAGCATTTGTAGGGACGCCATAACGTCCAGGCGTAATCGCCGCTCTCCGCCCCCTTGCCGCCGGCCCAGCCGGCGATGCCGGCGAGCGTGTCGTTCCGGCCGAAGGTCTCGCAGTTTTTCGACTGCTTCGGCAGGAGCATTTGCCATTGTCCGGTTCCGGGATCGCCTTCCCGCAGGGCGCCCGGCGTCCAGACCATCATGCCGTCCTCGATCTTCCGCTCCTCTCGGCCGGAACCGAGCGGAATGTAGACATGCGGTTGCAGCGTTCGCGTGACCACGTCTCCGGCGCGCTGCGCGGTCACCGCCGCCGCCTTGGGATCCTCGGCCTGGATGGTGAAACCCGAGCGGGGATAGACCGCGCCCCAGGTGTTCAGCGGAAACTGTCCGATCTCGCGCATCCCGGGAATCCAGGACTGCGGATAGATCGCCTCCGGGATGCTCCAGCGCCAGGCGATGGCATCCAGGGCGGAGAGAAAATAGGGCTGGAACGAATTGGCCTGGGACGGGCACACATAGCCGCTGCCCAGAGTGCCGGCGAGCGATGCGAGCGGAAACCCGATGGCGTCCACGTCCTTGAAGATCAGATCGGTATGGTTCGGCTGTTCCCGGTCGGGCCGACCGGGTACGCTGTCGGTGGTGATGCCGCCGCCGAACAGATCGGGCAAGGGGCCGCCCAAGGCGGACAGGACCGCCGCCGCGCCGCTAGTTTCGACACCGGCCAGGAGGCTCCGCATTTCCAGCCAGGGATTGCCGGCGAGGCCGTTGTAGCTGCTGACCACCAGATCCGGGTTGTAATGGCCGACCTTGACCGAGGTGCGGACCTTGCAGCCGAAGGGCGTGCAGACCAGCCACAAACAGACCCCCACGGGACGGTAGGCGATGCACGAGGGACTCAGGGCACTCGCGGCGATGGTTGCCGTGTCGATGGTCTCGGCCGGAAGCGCGGACGCATGAACGGCCAGCAGACAGCCGGCCAACCTCGATAGCATCATGGCGAATGCACCTCCTTCCAGCGGCGGTAGCGGGCGAGCGCGTCGACGAGGTCGGTGACCCCGTAGAGCACAGCCCTCCCGTCGAAGACCACCGCCGGATAGCGATCGATGCCGTAAGTCATGGCCTGCGTATGGCCTTGATAGGCTTGCAGGAACCGCTGTCGAAGCTCGCCGAACGAAGCGGAAAACCGTTGCCGGACGACCTGCAGTGCTTCCGTTTCGGTATTCGGCAGACCGCCGCTCAGGGTTTCCTCCAATCCGGCCGGGGCGCCGAGGTCGTGGAACGTCACGCGCGCTTCGTTTCGTTGCCGAATGTCCTCGAGCCCGGTAACGGGAAAACGGCTGTCGGTGAAGACCTCCATCGTCTCCGGTTCATCCGCCCGGAGACTCGTTGCGAGCAGGAACAGAGACAGCGCGAAAAGAACGTTCATGCCGTACATCTTTTCGCGGCGATCCGTTCTGCGATCATCAGCGCCGCTTCCAGCTCCGAGCAGCCATGCTGCTTCATCAACTCGGCGCGCTGGGCCTTCTCGTCCTTCTCGGTCATGGCCAGGGCCAGCGCGATCGGCGGTGGGACGTTGCGGAACAGTGCCGCCAGCTGGTCGGTGAGCACCACCCCCTCGACATACTGGCCGGGCGACTTTCGCGCCGCCAGCAGCAAGGCCTTCTGTTCTTCGCTGAGATCGCGGAAGCGGGCGATCTGGTTGATCTCGTCCTTGGGCATCACCAGGCACAGCCACCATTCCAGCATGGTCAGCATCCGCCGGCTCGCGTCAGGGAAGTCCTCCAGATTCTGCGTGGCGATCCAGAACCAGGCGCCGAGCTTGCGCCACATCTTGGTGATCTTGATCACGTAGGGGGCCAGGAGGGGATTGGTGGTGATGATATGGCCTTCGTCGGTGATGACGAGGGTCGGCCGGTGATCGTGCTGGGTGCGCTCGACCAGGGCATTGATGTGGTTCATCAGGCCGACGTAGGCGACGGTGAGCTTGTCCTGGTAATCCTCGCGGGCCAGGATGCCGAGATCGACCAGGGTCACGTCCACCTCCGGCCAGGGCCGGCCGGGCCGGTTGAAGAGATGCGCCTCGATGCTGCCGGGCGAGCAGAACAGGGCCAGCGCGTCCGCCATGTCCTGGGCGCGCTCGGCGCGGCGTTCGGCGAGATCCCGGCGCCCCCGCAGGGCTTTCACCACGTCCTCCGGCAACACCTGATCGCGGCCGCTCGCCGAGACGTTCTTCGAAGCCTCCAGAATCGCCTCCCGGATCAACAGGCGATCGGCGCGGGTCAGGCGATTGTCCTCGCGGATGTCGCCGCCGGTGATCATGATCCGGGCTGAGATTTCCATCTCCCCCAAAATGTCGCGGTCGTCGTCCTCCGACTCGATTTCTTCGTCATCATTCGAATCCCGCTCGGTATCGAGCGCGAGATCGAGACGCCGTTTCCGCTTCGGATCGAGCAGCTTCAAGGCATCGGCGAAAGGCGGCAGGCTCACGTCGGCGGAAGGCGAGATCATCACCTGCTTCACGCTGAAGCCCTGGGCCTGGAGATACTGCCCCAAAAGCCCGAAGGAATTGCCCACCTCGACCAGAAAGATGCGCGGGCGGTGCACGGCCAGGACGTGCAGGATCAGATAGCACAGCATGGCCGATTTGCCGGCCCCGGTCGGTTCGACGATGAGGGCATGGGCGTTCTTCTTGCGATCGTGCAGGTTGAGAGGATCGAAAGTGAGCGGCTCGCCGCCCCGGTTGAAGAACAGCATGCCGGGGTGGCCGGTCCCGGTGGAGCGTCCGTACAGCGGCAGCAGGTGGGCGATGTGCCGCGAGAACATGAACCGCGACCGCCGGGTTTCCCGACGGTCGAACCTGGGATCGTAGGCCATGGGAAGGTTTCGGATATAGCTGTCCAGCGCGCACAGATCCTGCCGTTCGTGAATGGGCCGAATGTTGTTGGCCATCAATAACGAATTGACGCGGTTGACCTTGGCCTGCAGATCTGCCTCGTCATCGCCCCGGACGTAGAAGACGGTCTGAACCGGAAAGATCTTGTTGCCCTTGGCTACCCAAATCTGGGCCTGTTTCGCGTCCTCGCCGGCCAGCTTGGCTTCGGCGTAGTCGCCGAAGGCGGCGCGTTCGATGCGTACCAGGTGATTCCGGATTTCGTCCTGGGCCTGGATCGTGATGGTCATCGCCATGACGGTGTGCTCCGGCATGCGGTCGAACACCGAAAACACGTGATCGCCGATCCGACGCTCCAGGCCGATCTGGCCGATGCCGGGAATTTGCGTCATGCCCTGTACGATAATAACCCGATGCGGCAGTCCGTCGAACCACCACAGCCCCCGCTCGGGGTCCGAGCTCGGCAGGCCCAGCATCAGTTGCTCGGCGAAGTCGTAGCCGTACGGGCGCTCCTCGATGCCGTCGCCCGGATAAGGCGCCAGTTTCAGCAGCGCCTCGGTATCGCCGTCGGTAGTGGGCGGATGCGGATTGAACCAGCGGAACAGCCAGTCGTAGAGATCCGCCCCCCCGCAGCGCCGCGCCGAGATGCCTGCCGATTCCAGGGCGGTCACTAGCCGACCTGCGACATCGTTCAGTTCCTGTTCCGCGGTCGGATCGCCGACAAGTTCGCCGGGAGCGAACCTGGACGCGCGAGGCGTGCCCGCAGGGGACAAATCGAGGATGGTTTGTCGCAGCTGCATCGACCCTGGCGGACGCCGCCGGTACAGCACGGCCCGAACCCGGCATTGTCGGCCCTGCCAGGGACCGCCGGTGACCAGTTCGTCCAGAAACAAGCCGCCGGGGCGGGAGATGTCCCGTAGGTGCTCCCGCAGAATGCCGAACCAAGTCTTCGAAAACGCCGTCTTCCTGGCATCGTTGCGGGCATAGCGCTCGATCTCGTCCACCAGCCGATCGAGCCGCGCCTCATCCTGCACGTACACCTGCAGAATCCAGGGATCCTGACTTTCCGGAATCGCCCCGGTCAGCACCGTTTGCAGCTTGTCGCGGAAATCCTGCAGCCAGGCCTGGGGTCTCGCTTCGGTGCCGGCCGGCCGCAGTTCGAACAGGGCACCGAGACTGCAGCCGTCGTCCAACAGGAAGGTTTGGGTGTCAGGATCGTATTCCAGCCAGGGCAGCAGGTTGGTGAACGAGGTCGGGCGCTCGTACATCTTCCGGATGCGCGCCACGGTCGGAGGACCGTCGGTGGCGCGGCGGCCGTAGCGGACGGTTTCCTTGGGTAACCTCCGATCGTCCGAGGTCCGTTTCAGCCGGCCGAAAGAGCACCGCTTCATAAGCGACTCCCGGCTTTCGATCGGATGCGGAACCTTGGCGTGTTCCTATTGTCGTGGATACAATAAATCCGATGAAAATCACGTTCGATCCCGCCAAGAACGCCCGTAATATCGCCGAACGTGGTTTGAGTTTTGAGTGCGTGCGTAATCTCGACTGGGTACACGCCGTAGTCCTCGAAGACACCCGCAGGGATTACGGCGAACGCCGTTTCCGGGTGTTCAGATAGATCGGCGAGCGGCTGTATGCGGTGGTCTTCGCCCCACGCGGCGATGCCGTGCATGCCATCAGTTTTCGCAAAGCCAATGCGCGAGAGGTTAAACGTTGTGGTAAAGCGCCCGAATCCTGAATTGATCGACGACGAAATCCCTGAGTGGACCGAAGAAGATTTCGCCCGCGCCCGCCCGGCCCGCGAGGTGCTGCCCGAAATTCTCCCGCCCGACATCGCGGCGGAAATGCTCAGGCCCCGTGGCCGTCCACGCAAGCCGGAACCCAAAGTGCATCTGAATCTCCGGCTGTCGCCGGAAGTGGTGGCGTATTTCAAGGCCACCGGCCCCGGCTGGCAGACGCGCCTGGACGAGGCGCTGAAGGAGTGGGTGAAAAACCATCCCCGGTAAGTCTTTCGCCGCTTACCCGTTCGCCTGAGCCGGTTCATTCCCATCCCTCGACCTCCCCCGGCAAGGCATATTCCACCGTTTCGTACAGGGGGAAACTGGTGGCATAACCCGGCACCGGATAGCCCTTGGCGGACAGATGGGGGAACACGTACATCACCAGGCTGGGATTCGGCAGGCGCGGAAACACCGCCAGGATCTCGGCGTCGGCTTCACGGGTGTAGCCGTCGAGGTTCGAGGGAATGTCCGCCGCGCTGCGCCGGCCCATGTCGATGCGGGCATCGCGGAAACGCTGCCGGGTATGCTCGAAATGGGCGTCGTAGACCTCCTTCATGGTGGGGCCGGTCTGCGGCAGGATGGTGTCCTTGCTGCCGGTGGCGCAGCCCGAAAGCAGGTTAATCGAGACCGTTGCGATCGCTATCCGTCTCATGGCTCGTCCGGGCATAGCTGAGCTTCCTCCCGCGGGGTTCGAAATCGATGGGCAGTTCGCGGTCCACGTGCACGGCAATTTCGGCGCCGGTGGCGACGAAGACCACGTCGAAGGATTGCGCCTGGCGTTCGGCGATCCATCGCGCCACCTCGTCGGCCCCGCCGGAGACGGTCTCGCCGATGGCGAACTTGGCCGGATCGCCGGTCACGGCGCTGGTGAAACCGCCGGTGAACGGCGAGGTGGTGACGGTCGTCTGCGAACGGGCATAGGCGTTGCCGGCCGCTTCGATGCCTCTGGCCAGAATGCGCCCGCCCAGAAAGCCGACGGCATTGGTGATGCGCTGACCGGTGACGCAGGGAATGCCGCGACGGTCGGAGATCCAGCCGAGGGGTTTGTCGGCGTTGCCGGTCGTCGCCGGCTGACCGGAAGCTTGAGCGCTCTGCTGAGTTTTTTGCTGCAGGCTCTGGTCGTCGGACGAAAGGGTGCGAATCGTGCCGTCGTCGAACACGTAAGTCACGGAATGGATCGCGCCCCGGACGCAGGATAGCGTCCAGTCGCCGATGGCGGTACCGGTGAAGATCATGCCGTCGACGCCGGGAATCTTAAGCCCGTTGGCGGCCAGGTTCTCGCTGCCGACGATGACCTTGAAAGGGTAGGGGTCCTCCACCTGGCCCTTGACCGGCACCCGGCCGAGGAGGGCCGTCATGCCGGTCGAGCCCACCAGGGTGGCGTTGCGCGGTATGGTGTAGGCCGGTTCCGGCGGCGGTGGCGCATTCGGCTGGCCCGGCTGCCCGCCCCCGAACCCCACATGGTCGAGAATCGGATTGCCCTCCGCGCCGGTCTCGTGCAGCAGGCTTCCGCCGTCCTGCACGGCGGTTCTGGCCTTGCCAGCCAGGGCGCCGACCGACGAGCCGGCCTTCTGCATCAGCGAAGGTCCCAAGGGCTCCACCCAGGCCAGCCCGTCCAGTCCAGCCACGTCGTCCAGGCCGAGCCCCGGCGGAATATCGCTGCCGGTGCTCGGCACCGGTGGCGCGGTATGGGCCCCGATCCTTGCCGCCACGGCGTCCAGCCGGTTCGACAGCTGGGCGATGGCGGAATCCCGTTCGCTCAGCGCCTCCCGGCGCAAATCTTCCTTCACCTGATTGCTGACCTGGGCAGCGATTTCGTTGCGCTGTTGCAAGAGGCTTTGGTTCTCGCGGCGGAGCTGGTCGGTCTGCGATTTCATGTCGGCCACCTGGGCCGTGAGCGAGCGGATCGTGTCCGCCGGCGAATCGGCGTCCGGCGCGGGCGG
>NZ_JBDIVO010000226.1:0-7877 GCF_039794385.1 Methylocaldum sp.
CGATGAGCCATGGCCGGATATAATACGCCCTGTATGTCCTCGGGAATGACCCGGTCGCGGCCTTTGAGCCAGGCATGGACGCGCGCGGCGCGAATCAGATAACTCATGCCGCGGGGACTCGCCCCGGCCTGGATGAGCTCGGACATGTCGGCGTCGGCCACGGAGATGCCGAACCGCTCCGGTTCGTGACTGGCGCGCCACAAGTCGCGGGTATAGGCACGCAGCGTCGGGCTGGCCTGAATGCCGCTCTGGATGGCCGCGGCGATCTCGTCGAGCTCGCGATAAGGCAGCACGGCCGGCGTCACCACCCCGAGCAGACGGTTGGCATCGTGGTACCGCGGATCAAAGGTCAGCTGATCCAGGATATCCGCGTCGCTCGGATAGTCCATTGCGATCTCTAACAGGAACCGATCGCGGGCGGCAGCCGGAAGCTCGAAGGTTTCCTCTTTCTCCACCCGGTTGCGGTCGGCGAACACCTGAAGATAGGGGAATCGGAACTCGCGGTTGAATGCGGTGACGCTGCGCTCGGCCATGATGCGCAGCAGCAACGAGTGAATCTGGGGACGCGCCCGGTTGATTTCGTTGAAGAAGAAGGTCGAAAGCCCCTCACCGTGCTTGAGCACGGGACCTGGATCGACTCGCGGCCGGCCGTTCTCGTCGAGGTAGGTGTAATAGATCAAATCGGCGGGCATCAAATCGATGGTCCCTTCGATCCGTTCGTACTCGCCCCCGATGGCGAGTGACACGGCTCTCAGCAAAGTGGTCTTGCCCACACCGACGTTGCCCTCCAGCAGCACGTGGCCGCGGGCGAACACGGCGATGGTCATCAGCCGGATTGCTCGCGGCTGGCCGATGATGGCTTTTTCGATTTCCGACTCGAAGCGAAAAGCTTTTTCTCGCCAGTCGGCCAATAGTTGTTCGGAATGCATGTTTGAATTATTGGAATAGCCAACCTATCGTAAGGCGGGTTAGCCGGTATTCCGGCGTAACCCGCCTTACGAGGCGAGGCGGCGGGTTACGCAAGTACGCT
Source organism: Methylocaldum sp. (assembly GCF_039794385.1). Taxonomy (NCBI): domain Bacteria; kingdom Pseudomonadati; phylum Pseudomonadota; class Gammaproteobacteria; order Methylococcales; family Methylococcaceae; genus Methylocaldum; species Methylocaldum sp. Next base: position 1,031 of record NZ_JBDIVO010000226.1, read on the forward strand.
AACCCGCCCTACAACTCCCAAGCCGCCAGCCAACTCAATCTACCTTGTAGACGAACTTCCCGGTCTTGCTGAACTGTTCCCAGCGCTTCTGATTGCGGGCTTCCATGGCCTTGATGGCCTCTTGTTGCTTGTTCAGCTCCGCCGGGTCGTGCTTCGGATCATATTTGCTGCCCGCCACTTTTTCGGGATAACCGGGTTTCGGCTCCCAGCAATTGCCCGGTGCCTTGCACTTGGTGCCGTCGTAGGCACTCGCGTTGAAAGCGGCTATGGACAACAGCCCGGCGCTCAGGATTAAAGTTTTCAGTTTCATTGGTCGAGTCTCCTGTTCGGTGGTGGGGAAAGCTATTTGAGCCATTCGGCCTTGGCGGGATCGCCTTTGTAGATGTCGCGCAGCCAAGCCATGACTCGAAGCATTTCGTCGGCGTTCAGATTGGTACTCTGCGGCCCCATCATGCCTTGGGCACCGCCCCAGAGAACTTCGAACAAGCCGACATCGGTAGCGGCTCTCGGGTAAGTCCAGTAGTCGTCTCCCAGTCCCGGCCCCAGTTTGCCTTCGGCCTCGTGACCATGGCAGCCGGAGCAGGCGGTGAGATACAGGCTATGGCCTTTTTCGATGGCTTCCTTGTCGCCGTTGTAGGGGTTCTTGCCTGTTTCCTTGAATTTCTTGAAAGCGTCCGTATCGCCGCCTTTTTTACCGTATTCGAAATCCAGGGTCTCGCCGGTGACGGCGTGGCGGAAAGTGATTTCCGCACAGCTTTCGGCGGATGCGAGGGCCACGCCCACGGCGAGCGCAGCCATACTGATTCGTAATTTCATGAAGCTTGTGTCCTCTTCGTTTTTTTATTCATTTAATTCGTGGCCGGCTGAAACCTGGCAGCGCCCAGGAATTCCGCTCACGGATTCCTGCCGCACATCCCTGTGCGGCACCCCCTAAGGGTGCCGCGTGTGCAAGTCAGCCTCGCTCCGCTACTCAGTGCTGCCTCGCCGATCGCCAGGCCGACTTGTCATGCGGCAGATCCCTCTGCCGCACCTTCCATGTACTCTGCGGACCAGCCGGCAGAACAGCCCTCGGGAAGAGGGGTTTGACGCGAACGGTCAGCCAAACTGAAAAACGGGAATGTTTTTCATTAGCCACCACTCGTCCGCCGCATCCGTGCTACGTCGATTTGCCTTTTTTGGCGATCTCCCTCGCAGCCGCTCCCGTTTCCTCCACGGGCAATAGCGGAACTCCCTCCGCGTTGAGCAGCGCGCGAATCTCCTTCTCGCGCTTCTTCAACACCCGGTTGATGTCCGCCAGCAAGGCTTCCTCACCTTTTCTCACGCCAACGGAGGTGGAATAGTGGTGCGGCACCTTTTCCCCGTCCGAGCGGGCCTGATGATCCGGGATCACTCGCATCTCCAGAGGTCTGTCCGCGTTTTTGACATAACGGGCAGCCTGGGGCCCCCAAAGCACCGCCAGGTCGGCGCTGCCGGACTCGACTTCCCGAACCAGTTTTTCGGGGTCGTAGCGAACATATTGGTTGCGGCGCGCCTTGAAACCAACCAGGGATTGCAGGTAGTTGAACTGGTCGTAATAGCGTCCGACCTTCTTGAGCATGGTCTCCGCGGGGGTATCCGGCATGAACGCGATACGTTCGGCCTTCTTCAGAAAGTCGCTCTCCCAATCGGCGACCTTTACTCCTTTTTCCTTGCGGTATATGAACACGTACCCGGAACGATAATACGGCTTCGACGTCGACATCCGCGGATCGTCCGTATCCACGCCGATAACGACATCGCACAAGCCCCGATCCAGCTGGTCCCGAATGAAGTACCGCGGATCTTGCCACCACACGTATTCCACCGGCCTTCCCAATTCCTTGCCGATCAGTTCCGCCAGCTTGTTTTCGAAGCCTTCGCCGTCCTTGTTTGAATAAGGCAGTTCGTTTTCCGCAGCACAAACTTTGAGGGGCTCTGCGGCCGCCTCAGGTCCGCTGCCGATATCGGCCAACAGCCAGGCGCAAATGACTATGCGTGTCAAACGCATGGGGTGATTTCCTCCCAATAAATAAAGAGTCGCTCGACGTAGGGCGGGTTAGACGCGCAGCCCCACCTTGCCATCCGGATTCCACGGCAGTCCGGCGCGTCGTAACCCGCCGGATGTCGCGGACGGCGGGTTACGCGAGTACGCTAACCCGCCCTACGACCATGCGGTACTTATAGCGAGAACACGAACAGCGCACCGCCCATCTGGGTGTGGTGAGCCAGCTCCTTGAACGCGCCTACCGCACCAAGACCAGCGGTCGGGTCCTTCAGGTCGAACACCAGACCGACACCAGGCCAGCCGCCGACGCCCGAGTAGATGGCGACGTACTGTCTGCCGTTGTGCTTATAAGTGATGGGATGGCCGATAACGCCGGAAGGAAGCTTGAACTTCCAGACCTCCTTGCCGTTGCGGGAATCCAGCGCCTTGATGTAGCCATCGAGCGTACCGTAGAACACCAGATTGCCGGCGGTCGCCAGGGTGCCTCCCCAGACGGCGAACTTCTCCGGAATTTCCCATTCCATCTTGCCGGTGACCGAGTTCATGGCCTTGACCTGACCCAAGGTGCCTTTCGGTCCCGGATACATATTGAGGGTCGCGCCCACGAAGAACTGGCCGGCACGGTAAGGCAGCATGAACGGTTCCCAATCCATGCAGATGTGGTTCACGCCCATGAAGAACAGTTTCTTTTCAGGGTCGTAGGATTCGATACCCTGGTTGTGGTAACCCATGGCCGAGGGGCAAATCCCTTTCGCTTCGTGGTCCATGCGGGTGGAGTATTCCGGATCGCGGATCGGCAAGCCAGTCTTGAGATCGACCTTTTTCACCCAATTCACGGTGTCGTCGATCTTGAAGGCGTTGACCAGATCGCCGGTTTCCCGGTTGAGGGTGTAGACGATGCCATTGCGGTCGGGATGGGTCAGAAGCGGCGTCATCTTGCCGTCCACTTCCTGCTCGGACAAGCCCATGTAATTGACACCGGCGTAATCCCATTCGTCGTGCGGCGTCTTCTGATAGCCGAACTTGGCCTTGCCGGTGTTGAGATCACGACCCCAAATGGTCATGGTCCACTTGTTGTCGCCGGGGCGCATGGTTTCGTTCCAGGGCGCCGGGTTGCCGGAACCGTAGTAGATCATGTCCAGCTTGGGATCATAGGCATACCAGCCCCAGTTGGTGCCGCCGCCGATCTTCCAGGCGTCGCCTTCCCAGGTTTGCTGGCCGAGCCCGAACTGGCCGTAGTGAGGGTTATGTACGTTGAACGACTTGTCCAACAGCAGATCTTCGTCGGAACCGGTGGCGTAGGCACGCCATTCCATCTTGCCGTCCTTGATGTTGTAGGCGGTCACGTAGCCGCGCACGCCCAGCTCGGCTCCGGCGGACCCGACCAGCACCTTGTCCTTAGCCACGAAGGGCGCGCCGGTCAGGGTGGAACCCATGGTGATGTCGGAGTTTTCCATCTTCCAGATTTCTTCGCCGGTCTTGGCGTTGAGGGCGACGACGTGGCCGTCCAACTGATTCAGGAAAATCTTGGCCGGACCGTGGTCGCCGGCGGGTACGTAGGCGAGGCCTCGGTTCACTACGTCGCAGCAGGCAACGGCGCGGGCCGCCGGATTCTGCTTCGGCTTGTATTGCCAGAGAATCTTGCCGGGATCGTTGAGATCGAGGGCGTATACGTTGTTGGGGAACGGCGTGTGGACGTACATGATGCCGTCCGCTACTAGGGGGGCACCCTCGTGACCATGCAGTGTGCCGGTGGAGAACGTCCACGCCACCTTGAGGTGATGGATGTTCTCTACATTGATTTGGTCCATCTCGGAGTAGTGGGTGGCGCTGTAATCCTTGGTCTGCATGACCCAGTTCTTCGGATCCTTAGCCATTTCGATGAGAGCGTCGTTTGCGGAGCCGGTGCCGGAGACGGCCAAAAGCCCGCCTGCCATCAGAGCGCCGCTGACGGCCGCCGCCAGTTTGCGTTTTTGCATGTTTTCTCCTCGCTGAATACTTGTTCGGACTGTCCTGAGACAGAGCGATCACGGATCGATGATCACGGCGGCGAATTTTGGAAGAATCGCATGGCGGGCTGTAGTGAAATAAGCCCGAATTGGGACAGGAAAAAATCAGGAAGAAATGCGATAGATCTCCCGCTCCCTTACGGGTTTCCGTTTTGTTAATCAGGCCCATAAATACCCTCCTGGTGTTTCGGGCCGCTGCCAAGGCCACGGGTACACGCCCGGCCTTGGCGCAGGCGGCTTGTCGCCGCGCCGGGCCATCCCTGCCCCGGATTAACCCGGCCTAATTTAGAGGCCGGGCTAATAAATCAAAAAACGGTACGATCTCGGGAAAAATTCCTTTTTTTTCAAGTATTGGTTCACGCTCTTGACAGGGTAATTCGTGTTCTCTAGCTTGATTCGATTCAAATTCCCGTTGAAAAAGATGAAGAGAGTTACCGAATTGCTAAAGAATGACGTTCATCCGTTTTGATTTACTCTCGAACGGGCTCGCTGGAGCCCGTTTTCGTTTCTATGAAAAGGCTGAAGATTCACAGCCGCGCCGATAAAAATCATGCACGAAAGCCTTAGCTTACGTTTTCGCCTGAACCTGATGATCGTGCTGACCATGCTGGCGATACTGGGCCTCGGCACTTTATTCGCCGTCCACAACGCCCGCCGATCGGTAGCAGAGGAAATCGATTCCACGGTCAATCTAGCCCTGCAACTGATCGAAGTCAGCTTGTCCGAAGGTCGAAACTCTACGGATGATTCGCTAGGCAATTGGTTCTCCCAGTTGAATAGACTGGACAAGACCCGGCACCTTCGCATTCAAGTCCGCCAAACCCCGGATCGAGTGGATGGAAGCACATTTGGACAGCCTCAGGCTGGCCCGAAGGGCGAATCCCAAGGACGGGGCGAGCACTCTCTCACCGACTCGGCGGCACGAGGGAATCCACGAACATCCGAAGTGCCCGGCTGGTTTGCCTGGGCCGTCAAGCCCGATTCCAGTTCCATCGTCGCCGAAAAACGGGTAGAAACCGACGGCAAGGATGTCATCAGCATTCTTATCGAAGCCAACCCGGAGGACGAAATTGCCGAAGCTTGGAACGAAGCTCTGGGCTTTTTGACGCTCATAGCGGTCCTGGCAGTGACGATCTATGCCCTGGTGCACATTACGGTAGGCAGGGCCTTCCGGTGCGTAGGCGTGATTCTCGACGGTCTGGAAGACATCGAGAGAGGCGATTACGGCAGGCGTCTGCCGAGCTTTTCCTTGCCTGAATTCGCGCGGATTTCTCGAGCGTTCAACCATATGGCCTCGACTTTGGAAAAGGCCCGCGACGAAAACCGCGCGCTCACTCAGCAGTCCTTGGCCATACAGGAGGAAGAACGGCGCTATCTGGCTCAGGAACTGCACGACGAGCTCGGACAATCTTTGAGCGCGATCAAGGTCATGGCAGCCTCGCTGCGCAAGCGGGACAGCCGCCCTCAGGATAATGAAGCCATCGAGTGCATCATGGGCGTTTGCGACCGGCTGTTCGGCGTCGTGCGCGGAATGATGCGCCGTCTGCGCCCTCTCATGCTGGACGAACTGGGACTCATCGCCTCGTTGGAAGATCTGATCGAAAGCTGGCGGAGCCGCAATCCCGGCGTCAGTCTTCACTTCGATTGTGAAGACGATGTCGACGAACTCGCCGGTGCCGGGAAAATCCATCTGTTTCGTATCGTGCAGGAATGTCTTACGAACGTCGTTAAACACGCCGAAGCCGACGGCGTTTGGATAGAACTTCGACTGAAGGAAATGGACACCCGTTCTCGAAGCTGGATCCAGCTCAAAATCAGCGACAACGGATGCGGATTCGATCCGAACCAACCTAGGCGCGGCTTCGGATTGATCGGCATTCGTGAACGCGTCGCCAGCCTGGGCGGGCAATTCAGCCTGAACACCCGCTCCGGCGAAGGCGTATCGCTCGAAGTCTGCGTACCTTGCGGAGAAGCCTCCCGATGAATCCGAAAATCACCGTTATGCTGGTCGATGACCATGCCGTGGTCCGTGCGGGCTATCGCCTCCTGCTGTCTCAAAGCGAAAATATCGAGGTGATCTGCGAAGCCGAACGCGGCGAGGAAGCCTGCCAATACTATTCCGAGTCGCAACCCAATGTGATCGTCATGGACCTCAGCCTGCCGGGGATAGGCGGGCTTGCCTCGATCCGCCGCATTTCCGGTCGCGATCCCGGAGCCAAAATACTCGTGTTCAGCATCCATGACGAACTGGTTTATGTCCTTAGGGCCTTGGAGGCCGGCGCCAAGGGCTACATCACCAAGAGCAGCGCTCCGGAGACCTTGGTCGAGGCCGTTAAGAAAGTGGCCGGGGGCGAAACTTATGTGGAACCGGAAATAGCTCAGAAACTATTGGTTCAAACCATCACCGGAAAAGACGCTTCCACCGATTTGAACTCGCTTTCCGCCCGCGAATTCGACGTGTTTTGTCTGTTGGCCAAAGGTTATACGACCCGAGAGGTCGCTGACGAACTCCGCCTCAGCTATAAAACCGTCGGCAATTACACCACTCTGATCAAGAACAAGCTCAATGTGAGCACCACCGCGGAAATGGCTCGCCTCGCCTATCAATACGGCCTCTTGAAGGCTTAGACGTCGGGAATTTTTCCCATATTCCATCCGGTTAAACTCCCTTACCATTCCCTGTTCTGCTGAATGTGTGGGGGTTTTTATGTTTATAAGAAGAATATGTCACACGGGAACCTCTCTGCTGGTCCTCGTGAGTACGGAGATTGCCGTTGCCGCGGAAAACGACGACGGCAGCGTAAATCTGGGTACG
>NZ_JBDIVO010000227.1:0-7809 GCF_039794385.1 Methylocaldum sp.
AATCCATCGGATTTGGTCGGCGGGTGAATTCGAGCATAAGGCTCAATGAGCCTGACGATTTAACCGACCATCAGCCAACGCGGAAACTGTCCCTCAATTTTAACCGTTATCTTAAAAAGGCCTGCTTCCCGGCAGGCCTTTCTTTTTGGAAGTCTTCACTTGGAAGACCTGCTCATTCCTACTCACGGCTTCAGCACGACCTTGATGCATTCGTCCTGCTTGTGCTTGAACATCTCGTAGCCCTCGGGCGCATCGTCGAGCGGCATCTGATGCGTAACGATGAAGCTCGGGTCGATCTCCCCGTTCCGGATTTTCTCTAGTAGCGGCTGCAGATAGCGTTGCACATGGGTTTGCCCGGTCTTGATGGTCAGCGACCGGTTCATGACGGAACCCATGGGAAACTTGTCGATAAATCCGCCATAGACTCCGGGGACGGAGACCGTACCCCCGTTGCGGCAGGCCATGATGGCCTCGCGCAGCACGATGGGCCGGTCGGTCTCCAGCATCGTCGCCTGCTTGGCGCGGTCGTAGGCGTATTGAATGCCGTGTCCGTGCGCTTCCATGCCGACGGCATCGATACAGGCGTCCGGTCCACGGCCTCCGGTCATGCCCATGAGCGAATCGTAGACATCGACCTCCTCGTAATTGAGCGTCTCCGCCCTCCCTTGTTCACGCGCCATACGCAGCCGATCGGGGAAACGGTCGATCGCGATGACCCGCTCGGCGCCAAGCAGATAGGCGCTCTTGACGGTGAGCTGGCCTACCGGTCCGCAGCCCCAAACCGCCACGGTGTCGCCGGGCTGAATGTCGCAGGCTTCCGCCGCCATGTAGGCGGTTGGGAAGATGTCGGAAAGAAACAGAACCTGCTCGTCGGTAAAGCCGTTCTCGATCTTGATCGGGCCGACATCGGCGAAGGGGACACGCGCATATTCGGCTTGCCCGCCGGCATATCCGCCGACCAGGTGCGAATAACCGAAGATTCCCGCCGGCGAATGCCCCCAGAGCTTTTCGGCCATCACCGCGTTCGGGTTGGAGTTTTCGCATAGCGAATACTGCTTTTTTTGACAGAAGAAACAGTTGCCGCAAGAGATGGGAAAAGGGACCACCACGCGATCGCCGACCTTCAGGTTCTTTACGCCCTGTCCGACATCGACGACTTCGCCCATGAATTCGTGGCCGAGGATGTCGCCCTTTTCCATCGCCGGGATGAAACCGTCGTAAAGGTGTAAATCGGAGCCGCAGATTGCGGTCGATGTGATTTTTACGATGGCATCGCGTGGGTTGAGAATTTCCGGATCGGGTACCTGTTCCACCCGAAGATCGTTCTTGCCGTACCAACAATTCGCTTTCATGACAGTGTTCCTTGTCCGAATCGATGAGCCGCTGAGCGCTATGAAAACGGGCGGCGGAATTTAGTGTCAGGTTTGGACGATTTCGTCGTACTTTCTCGACAGGCTGCGAGCCCGCCCCGCGGGTTGCCCCTCGGTGGTTGCGATCTCGCCGGTTTCCATGAGCTGCTTCAAGCGGTGCAAGTCCACGGCGATTTGCTTCTCGGGCGCTTCGCCGAACAGCCTCGCGATCTTGGCGCCGATGATGCCGCCCGGCGGCCGATAATCCATCTCTATCTTGACTACCGTGCCGCGTCCGCCCGGTGCACGCTCGAAGCGTACCGACCCGACATTGTCCACATCCGCGCCTTCGAGCGAACGCCAGGCAATCAATTCGTTCGGCCGGTCTTCGATCACTTCCGAATCCCATTCGACATGCATTCCGGCAGGTGCCTTTGCAACCCAATGGGAACGGCCCGGTCCGATCTCCCGCACGGATTCGATGTGATTCATGATGCGCGGCAGGCTCTCGAGATCGCGCCAGAACCGGTAAATATCCTCGGCCGGGCGGTCAATCGTGATGCTTTCCCGCACATGGATGGTGCCACTTTTGGTTCCGGCGCTCTGGCTCAGTTGTTCACTGCCGATGATGTCCAGGGCCGTCACGCCGGCTACCGCTGCCATGGCCGCCGCCGCTCTGCCGCGTTTCGGGTTGTCTTCGCCCAGAGCCGATCCGAGCAAAGCCAGGTCCAGCGCGTCGCCGGCAACCCGCGCCTGGAGCCAATTGGGATTTCCGGGCTGCATTAGTATGCCGATCCCGGTCGCGATTTCGCGAAGTCCGAACAGTTGCACAATGCCGTGCCGACCGTCGAGGCCGACCATATCGGCGACTTTCCTCGGTGCCGCGACTTCGGCAAGGCCCAAACCGATACTGAACCAGCCTAAGCTTTTCGCCATTTGTTTCTCGTCCATAGCGTTCCGCTCCTCTGATTTTCAGGTTCGCCAGGGATGTTCCGGTAGATCGGACACACCGATCACCTCGCACCCAGCCATTGCAACCCTGTGATCATTCTCGACCGTACTGCCGCTCGCTCCGATAGCGCCGATCAGAACGCCATCGGCATTCACAATAGGGAGCCCGCCGGGAAAGGTGATCAAGCCCTCATTGGAAACCTCGATTCCATACAACGATCCTCCGGGCTGCGACATCTTGCCGATCTCGCCGGTCGGCATGCCGAAGAAACAGGCAGTCCGTGCCTTTCGGATCGCGATGTCGATGCTGCCGACCCAAGCGTCGTCCATCCGGGCAAACGCCTTCAGGGTTGCGCCGGAGTCCACCACGGCGATGCAACTGCGTGCGCCGATTTCCTCGGATTTTTTAAGTGCTGCGGCGATGGCGCGTTGTGCTTCTTCATAGCTGACGTGCATGGCTTTTCCCTCCGTCGATTCGTTAAATCTGTTCGACAATCCGAACAGTGGGGCGTTGCGCCTACAATGCGGGAAAACGGGCAAGTTTGCGGCTGATCATAATGCGGGAAGCGACGGACCGGAGCGGACCTTCGGCAGTTTAAATGCAGGCAGGCGTGGAACGATTGGCACCCTCCGCGATACGCTCGGTCTAAGGTCCTATGTACGGCTGATCTCCAACTTGAGTTAGCCGAACATGAATTTCCACGCTAAAGAAGGAGGGCTTATGTCTGATGAGTTGGCACAAATAGCCGCGCGCATGGTTGCGCCGGGCAAGGGACTGCTCGCCGCAGATGAGAGTACCGGCACCATCGAAAAACGATTCAAGAAGCTCGGGATCGAATGTACCGAGGAGTCTCGTCGGGACTATCGCGAGATGCTGTTTACCGCGCCGGAACTGGAAAAATACATCAGCGGCGTGATTCTGTACGACGAAACGATTCGCCAGCGCGCATCCGACGGCAAGCCTATCCCGGAACTCCTCGCCGAAAGAGGGATCATTCCCGGCATCAAGGTGGACAAAGGCTTGGTGGACTTGCCGTTCTTTCCCGGCGAACGGTTTACCCAGGGGCTCGACGGACTCGCGGGTCGGCTGGACGAATACCGCCGGATGGGGGCGCGGCTCGCCAAATGGCGCGGGGTAATCGCCATCGGCGAGGGCATACCCACGTCCCAGTGTTTGCGCGCGAACGCCGAGTCGCTGGCTCGTTATGCCGGACTCTGTCAGGTCCATGGGCTGGTGCCCATCGTGGAGCCCGAAGTGCTGATGGACGGAGCGCACGATATCAAAACCTGCCGATGGGCGACCGAGGCGGCACTGCATGAGGTTTTCGATGCGCTCACGCGTTACCGCGTCGGGTTCAAGGACATGATCTTGAAGCCCAACATGGTGCTATCCGGCGCGGACTGCCCTCGTCAGGCGCCGCCTGAAGAAGTTGCCGAGATGACGCTGGCCTGCCTCAGGCGAACCGTACCGGTGGCAGTCACCGGCATTGCCTTCCTGTCCGGCGGCCAGAGCGATACGGTCGCCAGCGCCAATCTCAACGCGATCAATGTGAAGGCCCAGGCCCTGAAAACGCCTTGGACGTTGACCTTCTCGTTCAGCCGGGCCTTGCAGGCATCGCCGATGGCGATCTGGCGCGGCCAGGCGGAAAACAAGACCGCAGCCCAGCAAGCCCTCATCCGGCGTGCACGCTTTAACGGAGCCGCGGCGCTGGGGCAATACGATCCTGAAATGGAGCAGGCGGCGTAGCGACAGTCGTTGGTTCATCAGTTCGGTGGGCCAAGACGCAGCGTTGCGGCCGCTTGGGCTTATTGCATGCTTACCGAGGAGAGACTGAAAGCATTATCGCCTCAAACCTGGCGGTCCGAGTCGTTCCGGCGGTAAACGTTAGCCGACCAAAAACGAGTTGACTGCAAGATCGGCTCGTGGTCTATTATTTCCGTCAGTTCTGAAAATTCAGATAAAAAGATATGAAACTCACGCCGGTCATGGAAAAATACGTTCTGCACTGGGGGGAAATGGGGTCGCGATGGGGCGTCAATCGCACCGTGGCGCAGATCCACGCTCTGCTGTACCTCGCCGGGAAACCCTTGACCGCCGACGAGATCGCCGAAACTCTGGGGGTGGCGCGCTCGAATGTGAGCACCAGTCTTAAGGAGTTGCAGAGCTGGGGCCTGGTCAAGCTGCTCCATGTCAAAGGCGACCGCCGTGATCATTTCGAGGCCCTCTCGGATTTGTGGGACACTTTTTTCGCCATTGCCGAGAACCGCAAGCGCCGCGAGTTGGACCCTACGCTGACCGTACTCCGGGAATGCGTCCTCGACGCCAATGAGGACGAAAGCGGGCCCGAAGTGCAGCGCCGTATCGAGGCGGTGGCCAAGTTCCTGGAGCGGTTGCTTTCTTGGTACGACCAGATACGGCGCTTGCCGAGGCCGGCATTGATCAAGTTGCTGGATCTGGGCGCCAAGATCGAGAAATTGTTGGGCTCGAAGAGCTGATTTTTTTGCGCTTATCTTTCTGTTAAGACTGAAATATCAGAAATAAAAGGAGATCGCGATGCGAGTTCTTGTGACCGGAGCTTCGGGATTTATCGGACGCCATATCGTGCATGCGCTGGCGAGGGATGGGCATGAGGTGATCGCGGGGGTGCACCGAGCATCGCCTTCCCGTGATGCGCCGGGAGTCCAATCGATTTCCATCGACTTTGCTCATCTTTTGAAGTCTCTCGACTGGCTGCCCCATTTATACGGGGTCGATGCGGTGATCAACGCGGTCGGGATCATTGCCGAGCGTCGGAACAGCCGGTTCGACGACGTGCATCGCGATGCCCCGATAGCCTTGTTCGAGGCGTGCCGCCGGGCCGGCGTACGGAAGGTCATTCAAATTTCCGCTCTGGGTGCAGACGATTCGGCGTTCAGCCGTTATCACCTCAGCAAAAAGGCCGCCGACGATTTCCTGGCGACGACGGATCTCGATTGGTCCATCCTTCAGCCTTCGCTGGTGTTCGGACCCGGCGGGCAGAGTTCGGCTCTCTTCTGCGCGCTCGCGGCCCTGCCGGTCATCCCGTTGGTCGGCGACGGCGGGCAGAAGATTCAGCCGGTACACGTGGACGATCTCACGCGGACCGTGCTGCGGCTGCTGAAATCCGGTGCGCCGGCTCGCCTGCGGCTTCCCGTGGTCGGGCCGGAGCCCATGACATTGCGCGAGTGTCTGGGCGTGCTCAGAAATTGGCTAGGCTTGGGGGAAGCGCATTTCATTCCGATTCCCTATCGCTGGCTGTTGGCCATTGCCGACCGGCTCGGCGCGATGACGGCGACTCCTTTCAACGGAGAAGCATTGCGCATGCTTCAGCGGGGCAATACCGGGGACCCGGACATTTTGTCCGCCCGCCTGGGGCTTCGTACCGAAGGCTTGGCATCCGCTCTCCGAAATCGACCCGGCACGTCGGCCGAACGGATCTACGCCCGGCTGTTCTTTATCATCCCGGTCCTGCGGTACGCTTTGGCGCTGCTGTGGATCTGGTCGGGGCTGACCTCAGCGTTGTTTTTTCCGGAGAGCGAAAGTCTCGAGCTTTTGGCGGCCACGGGCATTACCGGTTCGGCGGCTCCTTGGGTGCTGTACGGTGCCGCCTCCCTGGATGTCGTGCTCGGAGTCGCTCTGCTGACGCGTTTTCACGTGGTCCTGGTGGGCCTACTTCAGCTCTTGGCGATGCTCGCTTATACCGCGGTCATCACCGTAAGCTTGCCCGAATTTTGGCTCCATCCCTTCGCGCCGATCGCGAAGAACATTCCGATTCTCATCGCTACCTTGGCGATTATGGCCGCGGAGAAACGCTGATGGACGTCCTGATCATCAAATGGGTTCATATTCTGAGTTCGATGTTCCTGTTCGGCACCGGTATGGGAACCGCCTTTTTCAAGTTCACCACCGACCTCAGCCGCAATGTGCAGGCGATGGCGATCACCAACCGGCGTGTGGTGCTGGCCGATTGGCTGTTCACGACGCCGACCGTCGTCGTCCAGCCGGTCTCGGGGTTCGCGCTTGCGGCGCTTTACGGTTATCCGCTGGATTCGCCGTGGCTGGTCGCGTCCGTGCTGATGTATATCATCGCCGGGGGCTGCTGGCTGCCGGTCGTGTACCTTCAAATCCGCATGCGAAACGACTGCGACCGGGCGCTTGCCACCGGCGAGCCGTTGCCCGAGCGTTATTGGCGAGATCTGAATAAGTGGTTTTGGCTGGGGGTGCCGGCCTTCATCGCCATGCTCGCTACGCTGTATCTGATGGTTTGCAAGCCGACATTCGTTTGAAAAGGGGGGATTTATGACCGTACGCCACATGCCCGTCGTTCGGCGGGTTCTCGGAGAAGAGCACTGGGCACGGCTGGCTCCTGCCGTGCGCCGGCACTACGACCTCTCGCCATCATTTGCAGAAGACATGATTCTCGATGGTGTGATGGAGGAGATTCGCCATGCGCCCCTGATCAAGCCCTGGCTGATGCTTGCCCGTTGGTTCAAGGCCTTGGTGCCTTATCCGGGCGATAATGTTCCCGTCAAGGTTCGGAATAGAACCGACCCGACGACCCCCGACTCCCTCTACTGGCATCGCACCTTCTCTTTCCCGGACGGCCGAGTTACCGAATTTCTGTCCCGAATGGAACCGGCCGGCAGAGGCCAGATCGTCGAGATTCTGCGCTTCGGGGTCGGCATCCGCATGAGGCTCAGCGTCGAGGACGGGGCGCTGGTGTTCACCGGATTGCAGCACTGCTGGAAACTGGGGCCGATGATGATCGGAATTCCCAATTGGGCACTGCTCGGGGATGCCGTTATCGTCGAGAGTCCGGTATCCGATGACGAAGTGCGCCTGGATTTCGAGATCGTTCACCCCTGGTTCGGGCGAACCTTTTCCTATTGCGGCCGGTTTCGGATGTAACGTATGCGGGCATGGACGCTCATTGTTCGCCGGTGGCCCGGCGGGACCGAAGGCGTTACGGCCGCGGAATGCGGAATTTACGCCCTTCCGTCCGCAGCACTAGGCTGTCGGAGCGAATCTCCAGGAGTTCCGCGCCGCCTTGGATGCTGTCGCCCACCCGGTATTTTTTCATGTCGATGATCGCAAACCGCTCTTCCGGCTGTTCGGAGTAGGCGAATACGTTGATCGTGATAGGGCCCACCCGCTGCTGAAAATCGATGGGCAAGGCATGGATGAACGGAATCGCGGGTTCGTCCGCGAGAGGTCGGGGCGGCAGGTCGCGAGTTTCCGGCGCGCTTGCGGGAGCCCGAAAAGCGACCGGAGGGTTGGCGTTTTCGCTCGCAGCAGATTCCGTTAGAGGTTCCTGATCGATTGGTTGCCGGGTTTTTTCCGCCGGTTTGCCGAGCCGCTTTTCGGTTATCGGCGTCGGGGAGCGTTCCGTAGATTCTGAGGGTGCGGATTTGGGTTTGGAAGGCTTTGGGGGTGTAACCGGCGGATTGACGGGATTGTCGGCCTTCGCTTCTGGGCGTTGGGCTGCCGGTG
>NZ_JBDIVO010000228.1:0-7801 GCF_039794385.1 Methylocaldum sp.
AGCCCGTGATCCGGTGCGCCTGCCAATCGCGGGCTGAAGCCTACTCACAAGCGTATAGCCCATTTAGCATGGAAGCGGCCGCAAGCCGACAGAATTCATGCGGCTCATCGATATGCCGCACTTTTCAGTGTTCCGCTCGCGCCAAACCGCTTCCGGCTGATACTTAATGTCCGGTGGGATAAGGGATAAAAAGCACTGGCACAAACCAAGGGTTCGTTGTTTACAAAGGCCTTTTGCCTTGTCAGGCCAATTATCTTCAATATTTAGATGTCGTTTTTCGTAAGGCGGACTATTATTCATTTTTTTCAGGAGAGTTTTGAATCGTAGATCGTGTGACGGACTCGGGGGTTAAATCGGATTACCCTTAATGCCGAAAAAGCATTTCCGGGCCGACCTATAACAATACATTCATCATCCATAACGAGAAGGAGAATAATGATGACGATCTTATCCTTGACCTTTAAGGAAACCATGTCGGGGTATTTTGCTTTGGGGGCGAGCGATACCGCGGAAGGCGCGCAGCGGGGAAAACAGGACGGGACCACTCTGGCCATGCACGCGGAGGTCGGTATCGACGATTTGGACCGTTTCGTCAGCGATCCCGATCATTTAGGCTCTCTGAAAGGCACCATCGATTTCGCGCCGCTCGGCATGGGCATCGAGGCGCCCACCGGGGTCTTCAACCTGTTCAAGCCCACCGACAACCCCGACATGACCTATATGGTCTACGAACTGGCCTTCCATAATCAGGGCGAAGACTACTACCTCGCCGGCCATAAAGACGTGAGAGACGATTCCGGTTTCGATCTGTGGTCCGACACCACGACCCTCTATACCACGCTGCATCGGGGCAAGGACAAGACCGGCCCGGTCATAGGCGCGGGCATTCTGACCTTGGGCATCAAACAGTTGGCCGACCTGTTGTCGACCATCGAAGTGCCGAACGCCGAAAACCTGGCCGAAAAGGCCGCCGCGGTCGAAAAGTTCGGCCGATTCTTCGCCGGCAAGCTGTGGGATGCCTACGTCATCCCGAAATTCGGTAGGCAGGTCTTCGACAAGAATGTCGACGACACTTTGCATTACGATGTGATCGTGATCGGCAGCGGCTTCGGCGGCGCGGTCACCGCCTGCCGTCTGGCGGAAAAAGGCATGAAGGTCTGCATTCTGGAACGCGGCCGCCGCTGGGATGTGAAGGATTATCCGCGCGGGCCGAAAGATGCTTGGTGGTGGTCCCACGAAGAACCCGAAAAGGACAACGGCTGGATCGACATCCGATTCTACAAGCACATGGCCGTAGCCCAGGGCTGCGGCGTCGGCGGCGGCTCGCTGATTTACGCGAATATCTTCGTCGAGGCCGAACCGTTCGCGTTCGAATCAGGCTGGCCGGCGGAAATCACTTACGACGCACTGAAGCCCTATTACGAAAAAACCGGCAAGATGCTCAACGTCCAGGAAGTGCCGGACAATCAATGGCCGCCGAAAATGAAGCTCATGAAAGAAGCGGCGGAAAATTGCGGCTATAGGGCGCGTTTTCGCAAAATGCCGCTGGCCGTCAATTTCGATCCCGAGTTCAGCTACGACAAGCCCGACGCCTTCGACGACAAGCACTCGAAATCGCACGTCAACGCATTCGGCCTGGAACAGGGGACCTGCGTTCACTGCGGCAATTGCGACATCGGCTGTCAGGTCAAGGCCCGCAACACACTGGACCTGAACTACATCCCTCTCGCCGAAAAGCACGGCGCGGAGGTCAAGCCCCTGCACCTGGTTCAGCGCATCACCCCCCTGCACGGCAACACGGGCTACCGGGTCGACTTCGACGTGATCGACACGAAGAAGAAAAAACTGGTTCCCGGCCATTTGAACGCAAAGAAAGTGATCGTCGCGGCCGGTACCATGGGCAGCAACGAGCTTTTGCTGCGCTGCCGCGATCAGTACGGCACCCTGCCCGAGCTGAGCCCGATGCTCGGCGTCGGCTGGAGTTCCAACGGCGATTTTCTGACTCCGGCAATTTATGAGAACCGCCAAATTTCGCCGACCCGCGGCCCCACCATCACCAGCGCCATCGATTTCCTGGACGGCTTTTTCCGTAAACAACGCTTCTGGGTGCAGGATGGCGGTTTCCCCAACCTGCTCAAGGATTCCCTTCAGGATTTGAGCAAGGATCACCACTTTGGCCATTTCTTCTCGGTTCTGAAATCCCTCAACAAAGGCAGCGATCCGCTGTCTGCGGTCATGCCCTGGTTCGGCCAGGCGGTCGACGCCTCGGACGGTGTGCTGAAACTTTCCCGCAGCTGGATTCCGCCGTTCCGCCACAAGATGGACCTGGAATGGAACATCAAGAAATCGGAGGGCGCGGTTCAGGCGCTGATCGACATGCACAAGACGCTGTCGGAAGCCACCGGGGGCACGGCCATAGTCCCGGCGACCTGGGAAATCCTAAAAGATCTCATTACGCCGCATCCTTTGGGGGGTTGCCGCATGGGCACCAGCATCGCCGACGGCGTGGTCGACCACAAGGGCGAGGTATTCGGCTATCCGGGGCTGTACGTAGCCGACGGCGCCATCATTCCGAGGGCGGTGGGCCTCAACCCGTCCCGCACGATTGCCGCGCTGGCCGAACGCATCGCGGATTTCATCCAACCCTGAACCCCGCCTTCGGGGAAGGAGCGTCCCATGTCTTTGACGGAACGCATCGTACCGTTCACGGCCGGCGACGGGCTGGCCCTCAACCTCATCAACGTCCGCTCGGCGGACCGGGCTCCCACGCGGGAGCCCGTCATCGTGGTGCATGGCGCCGGGGTGCGAGCGAACATTTTCCGCGCGCCCGGACAGCCCACCGTCGTCGATGCGCTGGTGGAAGCCGGATATGACGTCTGGCTGGAAAATTGGCGCGCCAGCATCGACTTCCCTCCCAACGAATGGACTCTGGATCACGCCGCCCTCTACGACCACCCTCACGCGGTGCGCAAGATCCTGGAAGAGACCGGGCAGCGGAAAGTCAAGGCCATCATCCACTGCCAAGGCTCGACCACTTTTACCATGTCCGCTATCGCCGGACTGGTGCCGGAAGTCACCACCATCGTCAGCAACGCCGTGTCGCTGCATCCGGTGGTCCCGGACTGGTCGGAATTCAAGCTGAATTTCGCCGTGCCCGTGGTCAACGCACTAACCCCTTACGTCAATCCGCATTGGGGCGTCGAGGCGCCGACCCTGATCGCCAAAACCATTACCGGCCTGGTGAAGCTGGTCCACCACGAGTGCGACAGCACCGTGTGCAAGATGGTCAGCTTCACCTACGGCAGCGGATTTCCCGCACTGTGGCGGCACGAAAACCTGACCGACCTGGTCCACGAGGATTGGATCAATCAGGAGTTCGGCAACGTGCCGCTACGCTTTTTCAAGCAAATGGCCCGTTGCGTCAAAAAAGGCAACCTGGTCTCGGTCGACGGCCTGCCGGATTTGCCGTCGGATTTCGCCGCTTCACCGCCGAAAACCGACGCGCGCTTCGTATTCTTCGCCGGCGAGAAGAACCGCTGTTTCCTGCCGGAAAGCCAGAGAAAATCCTGGCAATACTTCGACGCGCTGCGGCCGGGTTTTCACGCGCTGCACGTGCTGCCCGAATACAGCCATTTGGATGTTTTCATGGGCAAGAACGCCGCCACCGACGTATTTCCTCTAATGATTCAAGAACTAGCCAAATAACGAACAACAACAAGGTAATCACAATGGGTATTCCAAAACGCATCAAAGCCATCTCGGGGCAACACTCCCTGGTCGACAACATCCCTTTCCAACTGCCCGTTCAATGTGCGCCCTCGCCCGTCCTCATGGCGGTCTTTCCGATCAACCCGGACAAGGCGAAGGCTCTGCTGCCGGCGGAAGTCCATCCGCTGCGGGTGGGCAGCAAGGGCTTTTTGGTCGTCACCGTCATCAATTATCTCGGCACCAATATCGGCACCTACGTCGAATACAGCATAGGCATCGCCTGCACCCATGGCCTGAAACCCGCGCCGTCGCTGTTGCCGCTGCTGTTCATGAACTGGTTCGGCAGCGGGCAGTACGTGGTCGACTTGCCGGTATCCACCAAGATTTCGGTAAAGGGCGGCAAGGGAATCTGGGGCATGCCGAAACATCAGGCCAACCTCGATTTCAAGATCGGCGACGACACCGTCAGCAGCCAGTACGATCTCGACGGCAAACTGGTGACCTATATCGAAATCGGCCGGCCCTCGTCTACGCCCCTCCCGCTGAACATGAACACGGTCAATTACTGCGCGTTCCGCGGCATGCTGATGAAGTCCTACATCTATTTCCAGGGTAAAGCGGGCCTATGCCTGTTCAACTGGGCCAAAGCCCGACTGGTGCTGGGCGACCATCCGCGTGCGGAACCCTTGAAAACCCTGGAAATCGCAGACAAGCCGCTGATGACGGCGTTCATCCCCAATGCCGTCGGCACTCTGGACGATCATATGGATTGCTGGTTCTTGCACCAAGACCAGCCGCCGACGACCGCACCCGAGGGTATGGAAAGCGTCATCAACCTGCCCCTGGACGAAACCTGGCCGCCCGCCCCCACCGCTCCCATCGTCGGACAGACCTTCGGCAACCTGAACCGCTGAGGAGGCCGGCCATGAACTCAGCCAACACGGTTCCGCTAACCGCCCCCTTGAAGTCCGGACAGCCGAAACGGGCACTGGTCCTTCCGGGCGGCGGTCTTCGATTGTCTTATCAGGCGGGCATCCTGCTCGCTCTGGAAGAGGCGGGCCTGGAGTTTCAGTACTTCGACGGCACGTCCGGCGGCAGCCTGAACATGTCCATGCTGCTGTCCGGACTGAAGCCGGCCGAAATCTGCCAGCGCTGGCGCACGCTCAATCTCAAGGACACCATCGCCTTCCTGCCGCTCAAGGATTATCTGAATGTGGAAAACCTGGAAGGACTGGGGGATTCGAAAGGGTTTCGCACCAAAGTGCTGCCACATTTCGGCATCGATACCGCCCGTATCCGCGCCGTCGACTCGCTCTCCGCCAGCTATAACGTCCTGGATTACGCGAACAAGGCGGTCAAGGTGATATCCCACCGGGACATCGACGAAGACATGATCATTGCCGGCATGTCCCTGCCCGGCGTTTTTCCCCCGGTGCGGAAGGACGGCGGCATCTACCTGGATACCGGCTTCGTGCAGGACGCGAACCTGACGGAAACGGTGAAAAACGGCGCGGAGGAAATCTGGGTCTTGTGGGGTTTGGGCAATACCGGCACCTATCGGGGCGGCCCCTTGCATCTGTACGTCCAGATGCTGGAAATGAGCGCCAACGCCGCCCTGAACAGCCAGTTGGAGGCCGTCCGAGAGATCAACCGGCGGATCGAACACGGCGACAGCCCCTACGGCCAAACCCGTGCGATCCGGGTTCATGTCGTCAAGCCGGAATATCCCTTGCCGCTCGACCCGGACCTATATCTCGGCAAGATCGACCACGCCACTTTGATCGAAATGGGCTATGCCGACGGAAAATCCTATCTGCGCGCGATACCCGGAACGACCGCCGAAGCGCAGAGCAATCCCTCGCGCATGAAAGATCCCGTGCCCGGAATCCGCTTCCGGAAGTGTTTTCAGGGAAAAATCTCCTTGGCGCAGCAACCGGAATCGAAACAGGATTTGAAGATCGAACTGTGCATCCACATCGCCGACCTCGAGGCTTTTCTCGCCGATCCCGAGCATGCCGCGCGGATCACCGGCCATCTGAGCAGCCCCGCTTTCGGGCCGACGGTGTTGCTTGCCGATAGCCGCTTTTCCCTGACCAGCCTGCCGAATCGAACCCGGCGCATCGGTTACGAACTCCGCTTCGAGAGCGAAAACCAGCGTTACGGGCTAGTTGCGGAGCAGATTCTGCACGACGATCCGGGTCCCGACATGTGGCGGGATTTGTCCACCGTTTCCGCGCACCTGTTTGCGGCGGACGGGAGTCCGCTCGGCACCGGGACGCTGTGCTTGTCGATGGGCGGCGTCAAGGATTGGCTCGGCGGCATCCGGGCGACGGAAACCCAAACCGTGACCGACGAACTCAAGGTCGTCGCCCGCTTCGCCCGGTTCGTTCTCGGCGAATTGTACGACGTGTACGGATAGCCCCGAACCGCTCCGCCCGCGCCAGGGAAAGCCAGGGCCATCCCTCAGGGACTGAAAACGAATAACAACAAACCCCGGAGGACCGATCATGAGCCAATCCGAAGCGCTCGAATTCTTTCACGAAATCGATATCAGCGACCCGAACAGGCCGAACCGCCTGTGCGTCTGCATCAGCGACGTGCATTTCACCGACGGCACGGTGGGCGTGCAAAGCCGCGACGACTGGGACGATTTCTTCGGTGAGATCACTCTCCTGTGCGAAGACCGAGGAATCGAGGAACTGGTGTTCGTCCTGGATGGCGACGTGGTGGACATGATCCGCACCAAGCACTGGGCGGAGCGAGGAGTCTACCCCTGGGAACGCGATCATCCGGAATTTCCCGCCATTGTCAAAACGATCATGCAAGGGATCGTCGACCAGCACGACGGGCATGCCGGCGGGCATTGCAAATTTTTCCGAATGCTCCAGGAATTGCCGGCCGCGCTCACGGCCAAAGGCGTCAAAAAGGTCGACGTCCTGGTGCTGCTCGGCAATCATGACAAGGAAATCCTGTCCGCGCCCGATGCGCTCAAGCTCTTTTACGAAGAATGCCTGGGCTGGCAACTGAAAGACATTCCGGAAGACTATCGACTGAAGGTCGGACGGATGTACGGCGACGAAAACCTGTTCAAGAGTCCCGACAGCGCCCCTTGGTTTCCGTTCTACTATGCGGACCTCGGCTTCCGCCTGTTCGTCACCCACGGCCAATGGCGCGATGGGGACAATTGCCGCGCCCTTCCCGAATGGTCCATCGAGAACGGCTGGCAGATCGAGACCTGGCGGCAACTCCGCTATCGGCCGTTCACCGATCCCTGCTTCGGCGATACGGTCGCGGCGGGCGTTCTGTCCGGGTTCATCTGGAAAGCGAAGCAAGCCTTGGCCGAGGAGGACAGGAAACGCATAGCACGGGCGGAAGCGAAAAGCCTCGGGGTGACCCGTTTGGAACAAGTCCTCGACGAACTCGATCTTTACCGGCCGAGCTATGCGGCGGTTTCACGCATCATCGAAGAAACCCGGAAGCTCAAGGAGCGGCCCGACCTCGCCGACACCATAGAAAAGCTCCTGCAAGACTCGGTATCCGAGTGGCTGAGCTGGGACTTCACCTATGAAAGCTCCCCCCGGAAACGGCGCATCGGCCTGAAATTTCTGCGCTGGTGGCTAGGTGTCGCGAGCAAGCTGCACCGCACGCTCGAACTCAAGGCGATCGAATGGTTCATGAAAATACTCGCCTGGTTCCGCAGCCACCACCGGGAAGAGGCGGTCACTTTCGAAGAGATGAAGAAATTCCCGGCTTTCCTGCCCGAAAATCGAATCTACGGATTCCACATCCACGGCGAAGGCCACACCCATAATCCCCTGGAAGAAGAACCGGACGTCGACAAGGGCCGAAACTATACCTACATCAATTTCGGCACCTGGCGCGACCAGGTCGTGGAAAAGAACGCCGGACATTGGCTCCTCAAGCTCCTGAGAAGAACCAAACCCAGCTACCGCCGCCGCAGCGTCGGCCGCGCCCTGTTCGTCCTCGACCTCAAACCCGCCCCCGGCGACGACAAAAGGATTTTCGGCTATTGGGTCGACGACAACCTGACCTGGAGCGACAAGCTGGATTGGAAGTGAATCATTCGGCGGAA
>NZ_JBDIVO010000229.1:0-7707 GCF_039794385.1 Methylocaldum sp.
CCTATTCCAGTAGGCCATAGAAACCCTTTGACAAGCTTCGAGCGAACGGCTTATTCCATTCGGCATTCGAGTGAACATTACGTAGGGTGGGTTAGCGGAGCGTAACCCACCGATTCGAGGTCGCTCGATGGGTTACGGCCTCGCGGCCTAACCCACCCTACAAAAATTAATGCCTTATTGAAAGCGATTTGGAATTACTGGCATAGGCCGTAAATTCCTCTTGGTTCTGCGTCACGGGTCCTTTTGGTAGCAGATAAGGCAGAGAGCGTAATCCAGACATACGTAAGAGTACGTACATTCGAATCGGCGTTAGACATCGTACTCTACGGCCACAGAGCGTTCAGGTCTTTCATATGAGCCGAAATGTTCCAATAAACTCGGCGTGACTGAACGAATCGTTCTTATCTTCGAAATATAAGCTACCGATCGTCGCAGCCTGACCGCAGTGCCGCGATGGCCGTTATTCAATCTGTAGCTGATACAAATACGTAGGAGCTTTTATCGTCCATTCCGTCATCGTATTCGGGTTGGGATGGATAAATGTGCTTAGGACTTGGCAAGTGTTGCCCGGGGTTATCGGAACGGAGGTCAGGCGTGTCCAGCTTCAATAAATCCAGCGAGACGTTGAAGCCCAGGAATGCATTCGCCGTTCTTAAGCCCTATATTGCCGCGCTCGCCTCTCTGATGGTTATCCTAGGGTTGATCGCCGCGACCCATGCGATGAACCGACCGGCTCCGATCAGCCTATTGCTGCTAATTCCGGTTGCCGTGGGTGCCTTCCTAGGCGGATTCGGCGCCGGGATATTGGCGCTGATTCTCGGGCTGGCAGCGGATCATTTTCTTTTCGGAGAATCCGCTTTCGGCATCCAGCGACTTTTTCCCTATATGGATGAACAGGTTCGGCTCGTATTTTTCGTAGCCGAGGGGCTGTTGCTGAGCGGGATCGGTCACTGGCACCGGCTTTCCAGATTCCAAGCCCACGAGTCTGCGCGCCGCCAACAAATGCTGGAGCAAGAAATCGTGCGTCGCCGGAAATTGGAGGAGTCGGTGGTGCGCAGCCAGCGTGCCGTCAAATCGCAACTTGCAGAAATCGAGGGTATTTATGCCACGGCGCCGGTAGGTCTCTGCTTTCTCGACCGGGATCTGCGCTTTGTCCGAATTAATCGTCGGCTTGCCGAAATTCATGGAGTTCCCGTGGAAGCACATATCGGGCGGGACATACAGGAGGTGGTACCGGAGGTCGGTCGAGCAATCATTCCCTTACTGCGGCGGGTGATCGTATCGGGCGAGCCGATTCTGGAAAAAGAGATTTCAGGGACAACGCCGAACAGTTCTCAAACACAGCGGGTTCTGCTGGCGAGTTTTTTTCCGATAAAAGAAAACGATGGCTTTGTGTCCGGCGTAAATGTTGCCGTTAAAGATATCACCGGGCAAAAGCGCTTCGAGGACACGCTAAGGGAAAGCGAAGAAAGATACCGGCTTCTCGCGGAGGTGTCTCCTCTCGTGATCTGGACGGCTGCGCCGGATGGCACTTTGGTCTACGCAAGTCATCATTGGCTCGAGTACAGTGGTTTGACCTTGGAACAGAGTCGTGGGCAGGGATGGACGTCGGTATTGCACCCCGAAGATCGCGAGCGAGTATTCACCGAGCAGCCGGAGGCGCTAAGAAAAAAGCGCCCTTACGAGACAGAACTCAGATTCCGCTGTCATCGGATCGGAGAGTATCGCTGGCATCTCATCCGCGCTTTGCCGCTTTGCGACGAACGCGGCGAGGTCCGCCAGTGGGTGGGTATCGCTATGGATATCCATCAAATAAAATGCGGTGAGAAAGCATGGAGGGACGGTCAAGCACGCCTGCTGCTGGCCCTCGAAGCCGGCCGCATGGCGGTGTGGGAGCGTGATTCGTCGAGCGGCGGAATAACGTGGCTGGACCCGACGGATATGCATTCAGCTATCGGTTTCGAGAACCAATTTCTGGCCTGGGTACGGGATATCGCGGAACGGAACTTGCCCTCGGTTCCCGAGAGCGGCGATCAGCCCGCCGAGAGCTATAGCCAGGAATTCCACATTGTCTCGCCGGATGGACAATTGAACTGGGTCGAAGCGCGGGGACAGCATGTTTTGGGCAACCGGGAGAGCGGCCGGAGACTGGTTGGCGTTCTTTCCAATGTTACCGACCGGAAACGCGCGGAAGAGAGCTTGCGTCACGTCAAGGAGGTTGAAGAAGCACTGCGCGAGGCCGATCGAAGAAAGGACGAGTTCATTGCCCTCTTGGCTCACGAACTCCGGAATCCGCTCGCGCCGATTTTGACTTCGGCGCAATTATTGAAACGGCGTGGCTCGGAACGGCCGGAATTGCTCGAATCGGCTACCGATAGCATCGAGCGCCAGGTTAAATATTTGACTCGGCTGATCAACGATCTTTTGGATATATCGCGGGTCGCGAGGGGCAAGTTACAGCTGAGTTTTGAAGTCACCGATATGGCTTCGGTGATCGCCCATGCTATCGAAGTCTGTCGGCCGGTGATCGAAAAGAACCAGCAGGAGTTGGTGCATAGTGCAGCCGGCCAGCCGATTTATCTTTGGGGCGACCCGGCACGGCTCTCGCAGATCATCGCCAATCTATTGATGAACGCCGCAAAATTTACGCCTGTAAAAGGCCGGATAGAGTTGGCGATGAAGCAGACGGGACGGGAAATCTCGATTAAGGTGAGAGACAACGGCATCGGGATTGAGCCGGACGCGCTCGAACATATCTTCGAACCCTTCGTTCAGTTCGAACGGCCGCTGCATAGTGGCCATAGCGGACTCGGTGTCGGCTTGGCTCTCGTAAAAAGCCTGGTGGAGATGCATGGCGGTAAAATTTCGGTGGCTAGCGCCGGCAAAGATCAGGGCGCCGAATTTTCGATTCGATTGCCTTTGTTCGACCAATCGTCCGGGCGAAAACCAGATCGGACCGAGGCCGAGGACGAGGCGCAGCCTATTAAAGCCTTAGCTTCAGATCTTCAGTAGCAATCTGACCGGATCTTCCAGCAGTTCCTTTAACGTGAACAGAAAAGTCACGGCTTCGCGGCCGTCGATGATGCGATGATCGTAGGAAAGGGCCAGGTAGATCATCGGTCGAATCACGATCTGTCCGTCCTCGACCACTGGCCGGTCCTTGATGACGTGCATGCCGAGAATGGCGCTCTGCGGCGGATTGAGGATCGGGGTCGAGAGCATCGATCCGAAAATGCCGCCGTTGGTGATGGTGAACGTGCCGCCGCTCAACTCTTCGAAGCTGAGTTTGCCGTCCCGCGCTTTTTGTGAAAAATCGATGATCGCCTTTTCGATTTCGGCGAAATTGAGACGGTCGGCGTCACGCAGGATCGGCACCACTAGCCCGCGATCGGTGGATACTGCGATGCCGATGTCGTAATAATCGTGGTAGACGATGTCGTTTCCGTCGATCGAAGCGTTGATGATCGGAAAGCGTCTGAGGCCTTCCACCGCCGCCTTGACGAAAAAGGACATGAAGCCCAGCTTGATCTTATATTCCTGCTCGAAACGTGCGCGGTGCTGATTCCGCAGGTCGAAGATCTTCTGCAGATTGACTTCGTTGAATGTGGTCAATGTTGCGGTCGTGTGTTGCGCCTCGATCATGCGCTCTGCGATGCGGGCTCGAAGCCGGGTCATCGGCACACGTCGTTCGCCCCGGCCTTCCGTCGCTCTGACCTCGGGTCTCTCCTTCGGTGCCGGCTCCGGCCTCCGAGCCGGCGCAACCGCTTCGACGGTCTTGCGTTTTTGCGATTCCAGATAATCCAGGACGTCCTGCTTGGTCAAACGGCCCTCGCGTCCCGTGCCTTTTATCTGCGCCGGATCGAGGTTATGCTCCATGATCAGCCTGCGTACCGAAGGTCCCATGGGTTGGGCGAACCTCACGGGTCTGGGTACCGCCTCGGGCACAGCCGCCGGTTCCGGCTTTGCCGGTATTTCCGGGGGCGCGGCAGTTTCGGCGACCGCGGGACGGGCCTCTGTTTCAATGACCGCCAGAAGCTCACCGCTCCCGACCACGTCACCCTTGGCGTGTCGGATTTCCTGCAGCACGCCGTTGTCCGGCACGGGAACTTCGAGGATCACCTTGTCGGTTTCCAGGTCGACGAGAGTCTCGCTTTTCTGCACCGTATCGCCCGGCTGTTTACGCCAGTCGAGCAAGGTCGCGTCGGTGATGGACTCGGGCAGATTAGGCACGGTGACTTCGATGCGCATGAACTATTCCTAAAGGCTCTTGACGGGGCACGGTTCCAAACAATGCGTCTTCGACAACTTTCTTCTGCTGCTCCAAATGCCGGTGGAATTGGCCTACGGCGGGCGCAGCAGACATCGGCCGTCCAGCATAGCTGAGGACGATGTCCTTTTCCAGCAGGCTCAGGAAGCGGTGCTTGATCTGGTGCCACGCGCCCTGATTTTCCGGTTCTTCCTGACACCAGATCAATTCTTTCATTTGGGGGTAAGCCGCCAGTTCCTGCATGAAGAGATCGTAAGGAAAGGGATAGAGCTGCTCTATGCGGATAATGGCGACGTGGTGAAGGTTTTCCTTGCGCCGAGTCTCCAGAAGATCGTAGAACACCTTGCCGGTGCAGAGGATGACGCGGGTGATCTTGGCCGGGTCATGGGCGTCGATTTCGCCAATGATGTTGCGGAAGCTTCCGTCCGACAATTCTTCCAGCCGCGACGTGGCCAATTTGTGCCGCAGCAGGCTTTTGGGCGTCATGATGATCAGCGGCTTCCGGTAAGGTCGCAGCATCTGCCGGCGCAAAAGATGAAAGATCTGGGCCGGTGTCGTCGGCACGCACACCTGAATGTTCTGTTCGGCGCATAGTTGCAGATAGCGCTCGATCCGGGCCGATGAATGTTCAGGGCCCTGGCCTTCGTAGCCGTGCGGCAGAAGCATGGTCAGTCCGCTGAGCCGTCCCCATTTGGTCTCTCCCGAGGTGATGAATTGATCGATCACAACCTGGGCATTGTTGGCGAAGTCTCCGAATTGGGCTTCCCAAATGACCAGGGTGTCAGGCTCGGAGCTGCTGTAGCCGTATTCGAACCCGAGCACGCCTTCTTCGGACAGCAGCGAGTCGTAAATGTAAAAACGCGCCTGGTTGTCGCTGAGGTTCTGAAGCGGAATATAGGTATCGCCGGAATCTTGGTCATACAGAGTTGCGTGACGATGAAAAAACGTTCCGCGTCCCACGTCTTGACCGGTCAAACGTACGGCGTAACCCTCGGTCAGCAGCGAGGCATAGGCCAGAGTTTCAGCATATCCCCAGTCGAGAGGTATTTCCCCGGCCGCCATTTTGCGCCGGCTTTCCATGATCGCCGCCGCACGCGGATGAAGGGCAAATCCCGGCGGAATGCCGATCAGTCGCTGCGACAGGTCTTGAATCGTTTTCTGTGGCAAACCTGTATCGCAGGGCAGCGTCCACTCGGTGCCGAGGTAGTGATCCCAGCGGGTTTTGTAGTAGCTCATGGCGTCGTGAATGATCGGCCGGAGGAATGTTTCGTCTTTCTTCAGACCATTTTGGTAATCCTCCTCCATGCGCTGGACGACGTCGGGGGTTACCACTCCTTCGGCGATCAATCGGTCGGCGTAAAGCTTCCGAACCGGCGGATGGTTGCGGACAAACCGGTACATCGAAGGTTGAGTCACAGCCGGTTCATCCGCCTCGTTATGCCCGTGGCGGCGATAGCAGATAAGATCGATCACCACGTCTCGCTTGAATTTCATCCGATAATCGAGAGCGAGCCGGGTGACATAGAGCACCGCTTCGGGATCGTCGCCGTTTACGTGAAAAACCGGCGCCTGAATCATGTTCGCAACATCGGTGCAATACAGCGTGGATCGGGCATCGAACGGGTTGCTGGTGGTGAAGCCGATCTGGTTATTAATGACGACATGTATGGTTCCACCCGTCGTATAAGCACGGGTTTCGGCCATGTTGAGCGTCTCCATGACGACGCCTTGCCCCGCAAAAGCGGCGTCGCCGTGAATCAGGACCGGGAGTACGGCGGTCTCGCCGTCTTCGTCCTCGCGCCGGTCCTGGCGTGCGCGCACGGAACCTTCCACGACCGGATCGATGATTTCGAGATGCGAAGGATTGAAGGCCAGGGCAAGATGCACCATGCCGCCGCCCGTTTCGATGTCCGATGAGAAGCCCATGTGATATTTCACGTCGCCTGCGCTGGCATATGGCGGTGCGTTCGGATATATGCCTTCGAACTCCTGAAATAGCGAGCTGGGCTTTTTCCCAAGGATGTTGATGAGCACATTCAGCCGCCCTCGGTGGGCCATGCCCATCACGATTTCCTTGGTTCCTTTTTCGCCTGCCCGCTGGATCAGATCGTCCAGCAGCGGAATCAGGCTTTCCGCTCCTTCGAGCGAGAACCGCTTTTGGCCCACGTACTTCCGATGCAGGTATTTTTCTATACCCTCGGCGGCGGTAAGGAGCTTCAGCATCCATTTCTTTTCCTCGGCACTGAAGTTTCCGCGGGCGCGCGTGCTTTCCAGCCGCTTTTGGATCCATCGCTTGATGTCGCTGTCGACGATATGCGTGTATTCCGCACCGACGTGACCGCAATAGGTCTGCCGCAGCATCGAGAGAATCTCGCGCAATGGCAGCCGTTCCGGGCTTCGCAGGATGTCGATGTAAAACGGACGGTCCAGCTCATCTTCGCTCAGCTCGTAATGGGCAGGGTCCAAATCCTTCAGCGCTGCCGGGGGGGATAGCTTTAACGGGTTGTTGTCGGCGGACTGATGGCCGCGGGTTCGGTATTGATAAATCAGCCGGTCTACAGCGGATTGCTTGCGCAGCATTTCTTCCGCTTCGGATTCCCCGATTGCCGCTTTGACGACGCGGCGCTCTCTTTCGGCTGCGGGCTCCTCTCTTGTCAATTCGTGCTGGATCGACCGGAATTTCTCCCGCCAGCTTTCATCGACGGACTCGGGATCCCGCAAGAATCTCTCGTAGAGATCTTCGAGAAAACCGACGTTGTCTTCGCTGAAAGCCGATGCGTCTTTAAAGAGTTGTAAGAGCTTATTCATTAGGTTGTCTCGTGTGTCCGTCCCGTTCTTTGAGATTTTAAACGAAGGTCTTGCGCCTACCGTGTGGTGGTCAGTCCGTTTGGCCAGACTGTGGGACGCGTATACGTATGCGTATACTTAAAGACAATTTTGAGCCGAGTTTTATCTCCGATAAAGCCCGGAAAATTTCCTGCTACCAAGCTGCCGGAGGGACCGACACGGCACCGGTGCCGTCGTTTCTCGCCATTGCGGCAGTCCGTTGTTTCCGTCCACGTCCGTCACAGTCTAAGTCTACGTTATTAACCCGGCTTCTAAATTAGGCCGGGTTAATCCGGGGCGGCGATCAGCCGCGTGAGCTAGGCCTAAGCGTGTAACCGGCCTGGGCGGCGGCCCGAAAGACCAGGAGGGTATTTACGGGTCTGATCGATATTAACCCGGCCTATAAATATAGGTCGGGTTAATCCGGGGCAGGGATGCCCCGGCGCGGCGACAAGCCGCGTGAGCCCAGGCCGGGCGTGTACCGGCTTGGGCGGCGGCCCGAAATACCAGGAGGGTATTTACGGGCCTGATTAATAAATTATTCCGGAGCAGGCTAAACGACCGGTAGTCGGCCGATTTTGGTCGTCATTCCACGCGGCGACAACACGTCGAGC
>NZ_JBDIVO010000230.1:0-7707 GCF_039794385.1 Methylocaldum sp.
CGGCTTCGGAATCCCCGCCCTTCACCGCGGCATAAACCGCATTCTCGATCAGCAACACCGCATCGCCCTTGCCCGCGCGAGCGAGACAATCTTCCAGGGCGCGGCTTTCCTGGGGCGAGCGGTTGACCAGATGCAGAACTGCCATCAGCACGAGATCACAAGGTCATGTTCCGCCGTCAATCCGGCGATGTCCGCTCTTTCCACAACGCGCACGGGGATAACGAGATCCTCGGTCGTCAAATGCCTTCCCCGCAAAGACTCCCGCTCGACAAAAACATCCTCCACATCGTACAAAGCCAAGGCTTCGAACAAGGGAGCGACGGGTTTCAGCCCGTTCGGTTCGAACCTCTGACCCCGTTTGAGCAGGAACACGCCATCGTCCAGCATCAGGAGCCGTACGGCCTGATCGAAAGCGGCGGCGGTCATGACCATGTCCAGCGATTCCCGGACTCTTGCGCCGTTCCGAGGGGCACTGCGCATCACAAACAAGAATTTTTTTTGCACCGATTCAACCACCAAAAACCAATACCCGGTCGGCCTTCAGACAGGCGTCCACCCATTGTCCCAAGCCGCCGATCCGAAAACCGTCCGCCCCGGTTGCCGGCATGCCGCGCCGCTGCGCGGCCGAAACGCACAGCACCAGGTCGATCCCGTGCTTATCGGCGAGATCGGGCCAGGGCGGAACCGAAACTTTGTCCTCCGCCGATAAACCGGATCGCAGCGCGTTATAAACCCCGTCATGGTAAAAGAACACGCACACGATTTCGTGATCTTTATCCAACGCGGCTTTGATAAACTGATAGGCAGTGCGCGCCGATTGAGCGGAACAAGGCCCGGCATTGACCTGAATGGCGTATTTCATCGCGGCGACACCCTTTCGAAAAAACGGTTCATCGAGTAACCGTACACCGTGGACTCATTCACACCCGCGCCGCACACGGCGCTGAAACATCATGAAATTCGACAAACTGCTTGCATCGCTGTTGATTCTCAGCTACGGCTCATTGGCGCTGCAACCCGCCCATGCGCAACTCAACCTGGAGTTGCCCGAAATCGGCGACCCGACCGGAACCCTCATGACGCCGCAGCAGGAGAAGGAACTCGGCGCAGCGTTCTACCGCAAGTTGCACGCCCAGCTCGAAGTCAGCCAAGATCCGGAAGTCAACGATTACATCCAGTCCATAGGGCAGAAACTGGCCGGGTCCAGCGACAACCCCGCGCAAGCGTTTCATTTCTTCGTGGTCAGCGATCCCACGGTCAACGCATTCGCGGGGCCGGGCGGATACATCGGCGTCAACTCCGGACTGATCCTGACCTCGGAAGCCGAGAGCGAACTCGCTTCGGTACTGGCCCACGAAATCGCGCACGTCACGCAGCGGCATCTTTATCAAACATTCCAGGCCGCCGGCCGCCTGGCGCTGCCCACCGCCGCGGCCATGCTGGCCGCCGTTCTGCTGGGCGCGAAATCCGCGCAACTGGGCCAAGCCGCCTTGATGGCCGCGCAAGCCGCCAATATCCAGTATCAAATCAATTTTACCCGCGACAACGAGGCCGAAGCCGATCGCGTCGGCATGCAGATTTTATCGAAGTCGGACTTCGACCCGCGCGCCATGCCGACGTTCTTCGAAAGAATGCAGCAATCCACCCGCTTCGTCGGCCGAGAATTGCCGGAGTTCCTGCTGACCCACCCGGTGACCGTGTCCCGTATCTCGGATACGCGGGGACGCGCGGAACAGTTTCCGTATCGGCAATATCCGGATTCTTTCGCCTATCAGCTCGTCCGCGCCAAGCTGCGGGTGCAGACCGCCGCCCGCCCGCAGGACGCGCTGAATTATTTCAAGGCGGTCAGCGGCCAGGGCACCAAGCTGCAACAGGATGTTTCCGCCTACGGTTTAGCCTTGGCACTGATCGCCAACGCGCGTGCCGGGGAAGCCAAACCGATCCTGCAGCGGCTGATGGAGATTTATCCCGATCAGTCCCATTTCGCCAATGCGCTGGCCAGCGCCGAACGGGAGACCAAGAATTACCCGCGCGCGATCCAGCTTTACGAATCGGCCCTGCAACGCTTTCCGGAAAACCGGGCGCTGACGCTCAACTATGTCCGCACGCTGCTCACCACCGGCAAAGCGGAACAGGCGCGCAAGCTGCTGCAGAACTACGCCCGCCGCCATCCGCCTACGCCGGAAGTCTACAACCTGCTGGCGCAAGCCTATAGCCAGCTCGGGAACGATGCCGAATCGCACCGCTATGTCGCCGAATCCTATTACGCCTCGGGCCAGAACCGCGCCGCCATACTGCAACTTCGGCTAGCCAGAAAAACGGCCGGCGACAATTTTTATCTGAATTCCGTCATCGACGAGCGCTTGAAGCAGCTGCTCGCCGAAGAGGAAGAGCGCAGAAAGCAGTGAGCCATAGAAACCGCGGCGGCCGGAGTTTATTCCAGATCCTGCACGCCACGCTCGATTTCGCCGTGCTTTCGAAGCTGCCGCTTGAGGATCTTGCCCGCGGCGTTTTTCGGTAACTCCGGCTGAAAGACGATCTTGCGGGGAATTTGATGCCGCCCGAGGTGCTCCCTGCAGAAAGCGCGGACTTCGCTTTCCGTGATCGGCTTGGACTCGTCTATCGCGATATACGCGACCGGAATTTCGCCGTGCAAATCGTGCGGCTCTCCGACCACCGCGGCCTCGCGGATCGGCGGAAAGCGGTATAGCACCTCCTCGATCATGCGTGGATAAACGTTCATGCCGTTGACGATGATCAGATCTTTCTTGCGATCGACGATGCTGAAATAGCCGTCTTCGTCCCGCGTACCGAGATCGCCGGTCAGAAGCCATTCGCCGCGAAACACTTCCCGGGTCGCGTCCGGCTGCATCCAATAGCCCTTCATCACGTTGGCACCGCGTACGGCAATCTCGCCGACTTCGCCGCACGGCAACTCGCGCCCGTCTTCGTCGACGATTTTCATCTCGACTCCGGGAACCGGCAAACCCACGGTTCCCGGTTTGATGAGGCCGTCGATCGGATTCACGCAGGTTACCGGGGAACACTCGGTCGGTCCGTCGCCCTCGTAGATCCTGATGCCGAATTTTTCCTCGAAGCGCCGCAACACGTCGACCGGAAGCGCAGCGCCGCCGGAAACGCAATAGCGTATGGAGGAAAGGAGCGGCGCACGCTCGTCTTTGAGTCGCAACAGTACCGAATACATGCTGGGCACGCCGAGAAAAATCGTGGCTCGGCTGGCATGGATCGCGTCGACGACCTGATCGGGCTCGAATCGCGGCAGGGGAATGAACGCACAGCCGTTGGTCAGGGGCGTGAGCATGCCGACGGTTGCCGCGAATGCGTGAAACATCGGAAGAACCAGCAGCACGACATCCTGCCCCGGACGCCAGTGCATGGCTTCGCGGACGCTGCGCGTGTTGGCGACCAGATTGCCGTGGGTCAGCATCGCCCCCTTGGGACGGCCGGTGGTTCCCGAGGTGTAGAGGATGACGACCAGATCCTCTTGCGGGTCGCAATCGATATTCGGTACCGGCGCGTCGGATCTTAGAAAAGCATCGAACGCCTCGGCGCCTTCGACTTCTCCGCCGATGGATACGCGAAACTCGATTCCCGGCGCAGCCTGAAGCGCGGATTCCGCCTGTTTCGAAAAGGCTTGATGGAAAATCAAGCCCTTGGCGCCGGAATCGTTGAGAATGAAGCCGATTTCTTCCGTGTTCAGCAGCAAATTGATCGGAACGACCGTGGCCCCGGCTTTCACGATGCCGGTATAGGCAATGGCGAATTCCGCCGAATTGGGGCAGTAAAGGGCAATCCTGTCCCCTTTGACCACGTCTCGGGCCGCCAGGGCCGCCGCCACGCGATCCGATCGGTTGCCTATGGTGGCATGATCGATGACCTGAGAGCCCTGGATTACCGCGGGCCGATCAGGATAAAGCCGGGCGCTCTCCCGGAGTGCATGGATCAATGACGACATCCTGGCACCTTCTCGTCGGTTTATGCCCTCGTCAGGGCAGCAAAAACGGAAAAAATAATCCCGCCGGGCTAGAGGCACAACGGCGGGATTATTTTATTTGACCGATTGCTTACTTAATTGACGACTCTGTGTCCCCGATTGCGGAGGCAATTGATGTAAGACCGCTTGTATTGATCGTCGCCCGAGACCCCGCTGTAACCAGCGCCGCCGAGGCCGCCCGCGGCAGCGCCGATCGCGGCACCGCCGCCGGGATTGCCAGCGACAGCGCCGACCGCGGCGCCCGTTGCGGCACCTAGCAATGCGCCTGCAGCAGCACCCTTCGCCGCTTCCGTTCCGGTACTGCCCGCTTGGCGAGCGAGCATTTTGCACTCTTCCATATCCTGCTGCAGCCGATAGGCATTCGGATCGTTATACGTGTCCACCACAGGCTCCCATCCGGTGTAGGTTGCGCAACCGCTCAGAATCAACACGGTGCAAAGAAATACAGGTAGCTTTTTGACCATAAGTCGTTTCACTCGTATAGGACGTTAATCGATATCTCAGCAACAGTATCCGGAACACAGGTACTGAATTGCTCTGCCTACTATAGCAAACTCACTCTGCTCAATCCGCAGGAATACGTATCGTAATGTTTCCGACCGTCATTCAACCCAGAATGGCTTCGCCACGGGCCAAATTCGGGAGCTGGCCGCCCAAGCCCATCGCGTATCGCATGACCAATTTCTTGGCCGGCGTGATTCGCTCCGCCAAACCCAGCCCCAGATTCCGAATGAATCGGAGCGGACGGTTCGCGTTTCCGAACACGCGATAGAACAGGTCCATCGTCGTCATCATGACCAGGTTGTTGCTGCGGCGCATGCTTTCGTAAGTTTGCAGCACATGGGCTGCGCCGATGTCCTGGCCATTCTTGTGAGCGCCGACCAGCACCTGCGCCAGCGCCGCAGCGTCCAGAAGACCGATGTTGACGCCCTGCCCCGCCAGCGGATGAATCATGTGGGCCGCATCGCCGATCAAAGCCACGCCCTCTTTACTGTAACTCAAGGCATGCTGACGCTTGAGCGGGAAGCTGCCTTTCGCCTCGATACGCTTGATCTCGCCCAGAGCCGAGGGGAACGCAGCGATAAGCTCCCGGAGCAGCGCGTCATCCGGCAAAGCCTTCAGGCGTTTGATGTCCTCCGGCGCCTCGTACCAGACGAGAGATGCATGAGGCCCGTCCAGCGGCAGGAAAGCCTGGGGTCCCTTGGGGGTAAAGCGTTGCCAAGTGATGTCCTGCTGGCTGTATGCGGTTTCCACCGTCAGCACCAGGGCGTGCTGCTCGTAATCCCAACCGCTTACTCCCATGCCGGCCACTTGCCGCACCCGGGAATAGCCGCCATCCGCGGCAACCAACAAGCGCGCCGACAAGACGCGGCCGTCGTCCAATTCGACGGTCGAGCCTTGCGGCCCGTAATCGATCATTTTGGTTCTGGCGGGACAAAGAAAATCGATATTGGAAAATTCGACCAGGCGGTCGAGTAAAGCCAGCTGGATTACCCGGTTCTCGACGATATAGCCCAAGACCGGCTCATCGATGTCCTCGCTCCGAAACTCGACATCGCCCGACTCTTCCCATACCCGCATCCTCCGGAACGGGCAAAACCGGCGCGAAGCGATGCCTTTCCATGCGCCCACGGTTTTGAGAATGCTGGCGGACGCGATGCTGATCGCGGACACGCGAAGATCGTGGGGCTGCTCCGACGCAAACGCCGGCGGCGGGGCATCCTCGATCACGGCAACTCGCAGACTGCTTCCTCCGAGGCCACACCCCAAAGCGGCACCGACCATGCCGCCGCCCACAACGATCACGTCATATTTTTCGGTCATTCTCTATTCCTCATGCTTGGCTTGGCGCGCATGTTCAACCACGCTGCGAAACCGCCTCGAATTTCCGGCCATAAAGTAAAGGTAACCGGGCTCGGCAAGCAATACCGGCTTTGTCTCGCCGGCTCGGGGGCGGACGGTCGGGCGGCGAGCGGGTCCATTCTCTATCGAAACAAGTCGTTTCACCACCTTATTCACAACAAACACTGAGTGCGCAAGCTTGGCGCCCTTGAAAAGACCGGCCGGATTCTTTATATTTCTTGCCCATTTTGGCTAAATGGGCGGCCTCACGTCGCCATTTCGGATATTTCAAAACCAACTGCGAACACGAATTCTTGACTGTCGCGGCGGTCCATTACTGGAGCCGCAATATTCTCTTGTAAACCGCGAACCGGCAAACGACAGACCACACCCCTGACAGAGGTACACCATGAGTTTCAATGCCATACCCGCCAAGCAAGGTCTATACGACCCGCGCAACGAACACGACGCTTGCGGCGTAGGTTTCATCGCTCACATCAAAGGCCATAAAAGCCACGACATCGTCTGCAAGGGGCTGGAAATTTTAAGAAACCTGACTCACCGCGGAGCGGTAGGCGCCGATCCGTTGGCGGGCGATGGGGCCGGCATTCTCATTCAAATACCGGATGCTTTTCTCCGCGACGAATGCTCCGCACTCGGGATCGCCCTTCCGGATTACGGTCACTATGGCGTCGGCATGCTGTTTCTGCCGCGCAATCCGGAACATCGCGCGACCTGCGAACAAATCGTCGAAGATTTCATTCGCACCGAAGGCCAAACCGTTCTCGGCTGGCGCGATGTTCCGGTAGACAACTCGACGCTCGGGGAATCGGTCAAGACAATCGAACCCGTGATTCGCCAGGTTTTCGTGGGGCGGGCGGAAAGTTGCCGGGATCAGGACGCGTTCGAGCGCAAGCTGTTCGTCATCCGCAAGCAGATCGACAAGAAGATTCGTGCCTTGAATCTCGAGGAAGGCAAGATGTTCTACATCCCTTCCTTCTCGTCCCGCACTTTGGTTTACAAGGGCATGCTGCTGGCCGATCAGGTCGGCGTGTTTTACCGCGACCTCCGCAACGAGCAAATGGTGTCGGCGCTTGCCCTGGTGCACCAGCGGTTCTCCACCAACACCTTCCCGACCTGGGATCTGGCCCATCCTTTCCGAATGATCGCCCACAACGGCGAAATCAACACCTTGCGCGGCAACATCAATTGGATGGCCGCTCGACGCCATTCGATGTCGTCCGAAGTTCTGGGCGAAGATCTCGACAAGATCTGGCCGCTGATCGCCGACGGCAAGTCCGATTCCGCCAGCTTCGACAATGCGCTGGAGCTTCTGGTCATGGGGGGCTATTCGCTGGTCCACGCCATGATGCTGCTGATCCCGGAAGCGTGGGCCGGCAATCCCTTGATGGACGAAAAACTCCGCGCCTTCTACGAATACTACTCGGCCCTGATGGAACCCTGGGATGGTCCGGCCGCCGTGGCCTTTACCGACGGACGGCAGATCGGCGCCACGCTCGACCGTAACGGCCTGCGTCCGGCGCGCTATCTCATCACCGATGACGACACCGTGGTGATGGCCTCCGAGATGGGCGTGCTGACCATTCCGGAACACAAGATCGTCAAGAAATGGCGTTTGCAGCCCGGCAAGATGTTCCTGATCGACCTCGAACAGGGCCGTATCATCGACGATGCCGAAATCAAATCGGAACTGGCCAATCGCGAGCCGTATCAGCAGTGGCTCAACGATACCCAGATTCAATTGGAGAAGCTGCCGGCCGAAATCGCCGCGATGCCGCCCGATTCGGAGACCCTGCTCGATCGGCAGCAGGCTTTCGGCTATACCCAGG
>NZ_JBDIVO010000231.1:0-7692 GCF_039794385.1 Methylocaldum sp.
AGGGATGCCAATCGGCATCCCTTTTCTAAGCCGACATTCGAAAGTCATCGAAGCTTGTCCGACGTTCCTTTAGAGCGCGTTCATCTCGCTCATACGGCATAACGGGCTTGGCGGAAGTCGTTGGCGCTTTCGGCTAGGGTAAATCGACTCAAGTATTTGTAGGTCGGCAATCCTTTGCCGACGAACCCGTTGCCCTAACGGCGGCGTCGGGAAGGGCGGCTTCGGCGCTCCAATCGCAAACGGGATTCCCGACCTACTCGCGAGTTCCCGTACGGTAGATATGAAAATGCTTTAGTTTTTCCAAACCCGGCGACCGAAACCGCAGCAAAAGGGCTTCCGGGAAGTCCCGAGCCTGGGAGGGTGGATGAACCCCGCTGCGCTTACCGCGGTCTATTCGATATAGGGCCATCCGCCCCCGACCTAGATTATTTACCTCGCGCCGAGCAATTCTCCAAAACGCATGAAAATCTATAACCTCTTCCCGCGGCTCGCGGGTCCTTTGAATCGTTGGAAGCCGCATCTGGAAAGAGCGGCGGATATGGGATTCAACTGGATCTTCGTCAATCCCGTCCAGAAGCTCGGACGATCCCGCAGCCTTTATTCCATCAAGGATTATTTTCAAATCGATCCGTGGTTGCTGAATGCCCGCTCTTCCAAATCGCCGGAAGAACAACTGCGCGAGATCGCAAGTCAAGCCGAAAGCCTGGGGCTCGGCATGATCGTCGATTTGGTCATCAATCATTGTGCCTATGATTCGGCTTTGCTCAAGCAGCATCCGGAGTGGTTCGTCAAACAAGGCAGGCGCATCGCCCACCCGTTCTGTATGCATGAAGGAGAAAAGGTCGTCTGGCGCGATCTCGCGCAATTCGATCATCAGCATACGTCCGATCCGGAAGGTCTGTACCGTTACTGCCGCGAAATCGTCGAATACCTGGTCGGCCTGGGCTTTAAGGGACTGCGCTGCGATGCGGCTTACCAGTTGCCCAGCCGTTTCTGGGCACGGCTCATCGAAGAAACCAAACGGGCGCACCCCGAAACCGTATTCCTGGCCGAGACCTTGGGCTGTAGTGCCGATCAAACCCGGGAAACCGCGCAAGCCGGTTTCGACTTTATCTTCAACAGCTCGAAATGGTGGGATTTTTCCGGCTCCTGGCTGATGGATCAATACCGGCTCACACGTGAAATCGTACCGTCCGTCAGTTTCCCCGAAAGCCACGATACGGCGCGCGCATTCGCGGAGTTCCAGCAGAATGTCGATGCGGTCAAACAGCGCTATTTCTTCTCGGCGCTGTTTTCCGCCGGTGTGATGATACCCATGGGATTCGAATTCGGCTTCCGAAAGCCGCTCCACGTCGTCGATACCACGCCTGATGACTGGGAAAAAACGGATATCGATTTGACCGGCTACATCAAACAGATCAATGGAATCAAGAGTCGGCATCAGATATTCGATGAGGAGAGCGCCACGCAAGTGCTCGACCATTCCAATCCGGAAATCTTGCTGATGCGAAAAACCGCCAGCCGGAAGCGTAGCGAGGCATTGATCATTATGAACAAGGACGCTTGGAATCGGCAGAATTTCTTCTCCGACAATCTGTACCATCTTGTTCAAAGCGAACCGCCGCTGTTCGATGTCTCGCCGGAATGGCCCCTGGATTACTTGCCGACGCCTTTCCAGTTCGAGCTGACACCGGGAATGGGACGGGTCCTGGTAACGCAGTGACGCTCTCTGCCCGCATCGAAAGTGCAACCAAAGTAACGCAAAATGCGGGCTGACCGGTGGAGAGGCCGATCTTCGGCAATCATTCCATCCAATAATCCGTGGCCGTCATCACCCCGATTTCGCGACGCACAGGCCACCCGAGTAAATAGGCTAACTCCTAACTTGAGCCGACATGGCGTTTTTTTCGAAACCCTGGATCGCTTAAACTAGCCTTGTCGAGTTCATGTTAGGCAACCGGACGCAACCTCATGACCCAAAAGACCCCGCCTCAAGATAAGAAAGTAAACGCTTCCGAGTCCCAAAAAGGAAAACCCGGAAAAGCCATGGAGAAGCCCGCGACAAAGGAAAAATCCCAAGCCAAGGCCACTCGATCCAAAGCTGCAAACGCGCGTTCGCCGTCGGAGACCTCCGTTGTTCGCGCGAAGCCTTCTACGAGGTCCAAGACTCCGGCATCCGGGAAAGCAGTTCGCCACGAGCCGGAGAAAGAAACCGTTTCCCTCGCGGCAGCCATGGCGCCGGCCGAAAAAATCGCGCCCAAAGCTTCAGGGAAAAAGCCGGAAAAAGCCGAACCGGAAGTGAAGCTGGTTAGCGCGAAGCTCGGTCGGGCGGATCAAAAGAAGCCGGTCGAACTCGCTTCAGCCGAATCTCCCGCGAAAGTTACGGAAGCTGAGGCATGGTCACGACATTCAAAGAAATCAGAGGACTCTGACGAAATACCGCCCGCTCCGATTTCTGCCGCCGATTCGCCGTCAGCACCTGAGCCGATAGCCCCCGAACGCCTAGAGACTGCGGAGCTATTGCCCTCAGAGACAGCTAGTGCAATTCCGGCTCCGACGCCGACGCCAGAAGAGTTCCGTCCCTTGGAGAAAATGCCCCCGCCCGAACCGGAATCCGTGCCGGTGGAACCGGAACCGCGATCAGCGTCGCAGGCTCAGCTCGCGCCTGAACCCGAACCGATGCCACACCAGCCTGTTTCAGCGATTCCGTCGATGTTTATCGTTCAGATCACGCCCGAGCTCGCGCCCGTCGCCAAAGTCGGCGGCCTCGCCGATGTCGTGTTCGGACTCGGCAACGAACTGGAAATCCGCGGCAATCACGTCGAAATCATACTGCCCAAATACGATTGCCTACGTTACGACCATATCTGGGGCCTGTGCGAAACCTACAAAGACTTGTGGGTGCCCTGGTACGGCGGCGCCATTCATTGCACCGTCTATTTCGGATTCGTGCATGGCCGCAAGTGCTTCTTCATCGAGCCGCATTCCAGCGACAATTTCTTCAACCGCGGCTGCATTTACGGCTTCAACGACGACGTTCTGCGCTTCGCGTTCTTCACGCGGGCGGCCATGGAGTTTCTCTGGAAATCCGGCAAGAATCCCGACATCATTCATTGCCATGACTGGCAGACGGCGCTGGCGCCGGTGTTTCTGTTCGAGATCTATAAATTCCTCGGCATGACCCACCCGCGGGTGTGCTTCACCATCCACAATTTCAAGCACCAGGGAGTCACCGGCGCGCAAGTGCTCCACGCGACCGGCCTCAACCGGCCCGAATACTATTTCCATTACGACCGGCTGCGGGACAATTTCAATCCCCATGCGATCAATCTGATGAAAGCCGGCGTGGTCTATTCCAACTTCGTGACGACCGTTTCCCCGCGCCATGCCAGCGAAGCCAAGGACCAGGGCCAGGGTTTCGGCCTTGAACCCACGCTGCATATCCACCACGTAAAATACGGCGGCGTCGTCAACGGCATCGATTACAACGTGTGGAATCCGGAAATCGACCATCATATCGCGCAGCGCTACGGCGTCGACAACATCGAGGAAAAATACAAGAACAAGAAGGCGCTGCGAGACCGCCTGATGATCGCCGACAACGAAAAACCGATCGTCGCCTTCGTCGGCCGGCTGGACCCCCAGAAAGGGCTGGAACTCATCCGCCACGCCATTTTTTATACGTTGCACCGGCGCGGCCAGTTCGTGCTGCTGGGCTCCAGTCCGGACGGACAGATCAACAGCTATTTCTGGAGCCTGAAACACCAACTGAACGATAACCCGGATTGTCACATCGAAATCGGCTTCAACGAGGAACTGTCGCATCTCATCTACGCCGGCGCGGATATCATGCTGGTGCCGAGCCAGTTCGAACCCTGCGGTCTCACCCAGCTGATCGCCATGCGCTACGGCACCGTGCCCGTGGTGCGGGAAGTCGGCGGCCTGGCGGACACGGTATTCGACAAGGATTATTCGTACAAGCCGCTGAACGAGCGCAACGGCTATGTGTTCAGGGATTACGATTACAGCGGGCTGGAATCGGCGCTCGGACGGGCGTTGAGCTGTTACTACGACTATCCCGATCACTTCCGGGAACTGATGAAGAACGCCATGCGCTACGATTTCTCGTGGAAGAATCCGGGACAGGATTACCTCAATATCTACGACCTCATCCGCGAGAAATAAGACTCGCTCGGCAAGACCCGGACGATTATTAACCCGGCCTATAAATATAGGCCGGGTTAATCCGGGGCAGGGATGCCCCGGCGCGGCGACAAGCCGCGTGAGCCCAGGCCGGGCGTGTACCGGCCTGGGCGGCGGCCCGAAATACCAGGAGGGTATTTACGGGTCTGATTAATAACTCAAGATCGCGAAAGCTCGAGCGGCTTGATCAATACCTTGGAGGCGCGTTGGAGGCTATAAGATGCCCGACGCGCCTCGGGCAAATCGGCAGTGTTCGCCGGTTCGAAACCGCGTTCCCGGAACCAGTGCGCCGTTTGAGTGGTTAGCGCGAATAGCCGATTCAGATGCAGGGTGCGGGCCTTCGCCTCCAGATATTCGAGCAAACGCTCGCCCCGCTTTTCGCCGCGGTAGTCGTCATGGAGCGCGAGGCAGGCCAATTCTCCCATCCGTTCTTCCCGGAACACATGCAACGCGGCGCAGCCGATAATCAGTCCGTCCCGCTCGATCACCACGAAATCGTGGATATCGGTTTCCAGCCGTTCGCGGGAGCGCGGCACCAGTACGCCGGCTTGCTCGAGCGGCGCGATAAGATCGAGTACCCCCGCAACGTCCTGAACCTTCGCCGGGCGCATGGTTTCGAACGGCGTTCGGCTAATCAGCGTTCCGATACCGTCTCGGGTGAACAATTCGAGCAGTACGGCGCCGTCGATGTGGCGATCGAGCAAGTGAGCGCGCTGTACACCTTCGCGACACGCCCTGACCGCAGCTTTGAGGTGCGGAATAACCTCCTTGTTCGCTAAGGCGCTTTCGTCTTTCAGCAATTCCTCGGCCTCGCCGGTGGTAAGCTGCCGAATCAGCTTCCCGTCGGAACTGGAGATGCAGTCTTGTTCCGTCAACAGCAGCAGCTTGTCGGCCCTGAGGGCGATGGCGGCCGATGTCGCGACCTGTTCGGCATTGAGGTTGAACACCTCGCCGGTGGGCGAGTAACCGATCGCGGAGAGCAACACGATATCGCCCCGGTCCAGTGCTCCGCGAATCCCGTCGACATCGATGCGCCTCACTTCTCCGGTGTTCTGGAAATCCACGCCATCCCGAACGCCCACCGGCTTTGCCGCGACGAAATTGCCCGAGGCTACCCGGATA
Source organism: Methylocaldum sp. (assembly GCF_039794385.1). Classification (NCBI taxonomy): domain Bacteria; kingdom Pseudomonadati; phylum Pseudomonadota; class Gammaproteobacteria; order Methylococcales; family Methylococcaceae; genus Methylocaldum; species Methylocaldum sp. The sequence continues at coordinate 5,326 of NZ_JBDIVO010000231.1, forward strand.
CGCACACCGGCCATCGGCGAATTGGCTAGGCCTTGCGACAACAATGCCTCGATTTCCACCCGAACCGTTCCCGCAGCCTCCTTGACGCATTCGAGCGCCGTTTTATCGGTGATGCGAAGCCCTTGATGATAATTCGCCTCGACGCCACGGAATCTCAGACGGGCGTCGATTTGGGGGCGAATCCCGTGCACCAGAACCAGGCGCACGCCCAGTCCGTTGAGCATGGCGAAATCGTGGATCGCGTTCGGGAATCCGCTATCGGCAACGGCTTCCCCGCCGAACGACACGACGAAGGTTTTTCCCCTATGAGCATGGATGTAGGGCGAAGAATCGCGAAACCAGCGAACGAAAACGTCGGGAGAAGTCGATGAAGGCATTTTCCGCTCAAGCCTCGGGCCGGATGCAAAACCGTTCGATCAAACGGCTCAGGATATCGGTTCCTGCACGGATATGAGTCATCGGAAGATACTCGTCGGGTTGATGGGCCTGTTCGATATGGCCCGGTCCCATGACGACGGTTTGCAGCCCGAGCCGTTTCAGAAACGGGGCCTCGGTGCCGAACGCGACGGCGCCGGAATCGTAGCCGCTCAATTCCTCGCAACACCGGACGATTTCCCCGTTGGCATCGCTCTCGAACGGCGGCAATCCCTCGAACATGCGGCGGATTTCGAGGGAAAGCCCATTGGCTTGGGCCAATACCGGCTCCAGCCGTTTTACCAGCTTCTCGTGCAAATCCTCGAGCTCCATTCCCGGCAACGGGCGAATGTCGATCTGGGTTTCGCAGTGCGCGCAAATGCGGTTGGGATTGTCTCCGCCGTGGATAGAACCGAGATTCAGCGTCGGATAATCCACTTTGAACGCCGGATTGCGGTGCCGAGCCCTGAGCTCGGCACGGAAAGCCAGCAATTCCGACAGTACGGCGTGCATGCCTTCGATCGCGTTCGCGCCCAAGGAGGGATCACTCGAATGCCCGGCCTTTCCCCTCACCACGATGGATTCGAGCATGACGCCCTTGTGCATGCGGATCGGCTTGAGACCGGTAGGCTCTCCAATGACGGCATAACGCCCGAGTTTCACATTGTCCGCTACCAGGGATTTCACTCCCGACATCGAACTTTCTTCGTCGGCGGTCGCGAGAATGACCAACGGATGTCGAAAGTCCTTGGCTTCGAAGCGGTTTGCCGCCTCCAAGGCCAGCGCAAAGAAGGATTTCATATCGGCGCTGCCGAGGCCATAAATACGACCATCCTTTTCCACGGCCTTGAAAGGGTCCGAAGACCATAATTCGGGATCGCAAGGAACTGTATCGGTATGGCCTGACAGGACTAGTCCGGTGGGATCCTCGCGACTGCCCAGGGTTGCGATCAGATTGGCTTTGCGATCGCCGATAGCACGGATTTCGACAGAAAAGCCCAGTCCGCCCAGCCACTCCGCCAAAAGATGGATGACCGCAAGATTGCTTTGGTCATAATGGGGATCGGTGCAACTGACCGAGGGGCGCTCGATGAGCGCCCCGATCATTTCGAGCGTTTCCGGAATGGCCCGGTTCACGGCCTTAGATGTCCTCCAAATTCATATCGGTTACCGCGCCTTGGGAGGCGGAGGATACGAGCTTGGCGTACTTGGCGAGCACGCCTTTGGTATAGCGCGGCTTGGGCTGGCGCCATGATGCGAGCCGCGAGCGGATTTCATTCTCGCCGAGGTGCAAGGTGATTTCACGCCCCTCGGCATCGATGGTAATGGTGTCGCCGTCCCGAACGATCGCCAGAGGACCGCCCGCATAGGCCTCGGGGGTAATGTGACCGACGACGAAACCGTGGGTGCCGCCGGAAAACCGTCCATCGGTGATGAGCGCCACATCCTTGGCCAAGCCCTTGCCCATGACGGCGGAGGTGGGCGAAAGCATTTCGCGCATGCCGGGACCGCCCTTGGGTCCTTCGTAGCGTATGACGATGGCATCGCCTTTCTGCACCGTCCCGTCTAAGATCGCCTTCAGGGCCAATTCCTCACAGTCGAAGACCCGCGCCTGCCCGGTGAAGGAAAGCCCTTCCTTTCCGGTAATCTTGGCGACGGCGCCCTCGGGTGCGAGATTGCCTTTCAGAACCACTAAATGGCTGTCTTTTTTGATCGGGCTGCCAAGAGAACGTATGATCTCCTGCCCATCGGGGTAAGGCCGCACATCGGCCAAGTTTTCGGCGAGCGTCCTGCCGGTGACGGTGAGACAGTCGCCATGCAGAAGCCCCGCGTCCAGCAACATCTTCATCAAAGGTAAGATGCCGCCGATTTCGATCAGTTCCGCCATGGCGTAGCGTCCGCTCGGCTTGAGATCGGCCAGCATGGGTACTTTCTCGCCGATGCGGGTGAAAT
>NZ_JBDIVO010000232.1:0-7681 GCF_039794385.1 Methylocaldum sp.
CTATCAATTATCGTTGGCCAAGGATCCGGGCCATTCAATCTTCTTGAAACGACCGAGGTATAACGAATGAGCGATAACCGTCGATTGCTTCCGCTTTTTTTGGCCGGCCTGCTGTTATTTCTGAACGCTGCGTATGCGGCCTGGCCGACCAGCGTGGATGGCCAACCCCTGCCTAGCCTTTCGCCTATGCTGAAGAAGGCGACGCCGGCTGTGGTGAATATTTCGACGCGTACGCAGATTCAAGAAGCCGAGCATCCCTTGTTGCGCGATCCGTTTTTCCGCTATTTTTTCGATATCCCGAATCAACCCCGCCGCCGCGAAACCTCCAGCTTGGGCTCGGGCGTGATCGTCGATGCGCGACGCGGCTACATCCTCACCAACAATCACGTCATCGATAAAGCCGATGAGATCACGGTGACGCTTAATGACGGTCGTCATCTCAACGCAAAATTGATCGGGGCCGATCCGGAATCGGACATCGCCGTGATCAAGGTCGAGCCGCAGAACTTGAGCGAACTACCGATCGCCGATTCCAGTCAATTGCAGGTAGGCGATTTCGTGGTGGCCATCGGCAATCCGTTCGGATTGGGGCAAACCGTAACTTCCGGCATTATCAGCGCGCTCGGCCGTTCCGGGCTCGGCATCGAAGGCTATGAGGACTTTATCCAAACCGATGCCTCGATCAACCCCGGCAACTCGGGTGGCGCGCTCGTCAATCTGCGCGGAGAGCTGATCGGCATCAATACCGCCATCCTGGCGCCGAGCGGAGGCAATGTGGGTATCGGCTTTGCCATTCCCGCCAATATGGCGACCAGTATCATGACCGCCCTGATCGAGCACGGTGAAATTCGGCGCGGTTTGCTCGGCGTAACGGTTCAGGACTTGACCCCTGAATTGGCGCAAGCTTTTGGCCTTACCCAAACCCAAGGCGCCGTCATTACCGGCGTCCAGCCCGATTCCCCCGCTGCCAGGGCCAAGCTGGAGCCGGGCGACATCGTGCTGGCGATCAACGACCACCACGTGAGGAACAGCATGGACGTCCGAAACGCCATCGGTTTGCAGCAGATCGGCGACAAAGTCTCGATCGAAGTTCTGCACAAAGGTGAAACCATGGTCCGTGAAGCGAAGATTGCCGAGCCCAAGATCACACGGGAGGAAGGCAAGAAAATCCATCCGAAGCTTTCCGGTACCTTGCTCGCCAATACCGAGCCGAACGAAGCGGTGCGAGGCGTGCGCGTGGAAAAGATCCATACCGCCTCCCATGCATTCCAGGCCGGTTTGCGCCCCGGCGACGTCATCGTCATGGCCAATCGCCAGCCGGTGGGCAATCTGAAGGAGCTCAAGGCCGCCGCAAACGGCAGCGGCGAGTTGCTGCTCAATCTCCAACGGGGGAACGGCTCGTTCTTCTTGCTGCTGCGCTAATAAAGAATGCCGGCTGATTAAGGGGCTGTTTAACAGCCCCTTTTTGTTGCGAGAGAGGTCTATGGATTTTTTGTGGGCGATTTCCCAGCCGAACTACTGGCTACCCTTACTGACCGCGGCCTTGTTGCATGTGCCGATGTTTATTCTGCTCGACAGGCTGCAACTTAGACTGGAGGGCATTCCGCTAAGCCGCGAAATCACCGCACGGGTTGGACCGCCGTTCGTTCATGCCGTACTCGCCCTCGGATTTGTCCTTCTCGTATACCCTCACCAGTTCGGACGCGCCGGGGAGCCGGATTTCGTTCGAAATCTCCATGCCGGAGCCAGGCCGATCTCGGATCTGTTCAATCTGGCTTTCGTGCTGGCGGTCTTTTTGCCCTGGCTGCCGGTGCTCGGCAAGTACAGAGGCATGGTGACATCGCTTCAGATCACTATCCTCGGAGCCGTGCTGTTGCACTGGCGGTATCCGGAGGTGTCGATGAAGTATTTTCCGCCTGCTTCAATGCTTCTCGGACTCATCGCCTTGTCGATCGGTTCGCATTTCTTGGCGCGAGAGTTCGGCGAACGTCTAGGGCGCCGATTGGACGGGGTGTTTGAAACGGAAGGGTGGGCAAATCTGATCGAAGCGCCGCTCGATTTTCTGCTGCAAGGCGCGGTGTTGCTCAGATACGGGCTCTATCTGGGTGGGCAGTTGCCGGGTTGAACGAAGCGGAGCCGCCCGCAGGGTGCCGCACACGGATTTACGGCATGACCCGTATCAATCGCGAACGATGCCTGTCCTGAGCCCGGTCGAAGGGCGCTTCACTTCGTTCAGCACATCCTACGAGCTTTATTGGGGTGAGCAGTTGCCTAGTTAGCAAAGTGGGGTAGGGCGGGAAAATCCCGCCCCGAAGTACGGCTGAGGGTTGATCAGCCCACGTAGCTGAGCCACTCCTGATGGTCGTTGCGGCGGCCGTGCACGTAATCGAAATACAGAGTTTGCAGCTTTTCCGTGATCGGTCCGCGTCCGCCTTCGCCGATGGTCCGCCCGTCCACTTCCCGGATGGGGGTTACTTCGGCGGCGGTGCCGGTGAAGAAAGCCTCGTCCGCGACATAGACTTCATCGCGGGTAATCCGCTTTTCGACAACTTCCAGCCCGTTCTCCCGGGCGATGGTGAAGACGGTTTCGCGGGTGATGCCTTCCAGCGCCGAGGTCAGGTCCGGCGTATAGAGCTTGCCGCGGCGCACGATGAAGATGTTCTCGCCGCTGCCTTCGGCTACGTAACCCTCGTGATCGAGCAACAAGGCTTCGTCGCAGCCCGCTTCCACGGCTTCCTGAACGGCCAGGATCGAATTCAGATAGTTGCCGTTCGCCTTGGCCTTGCACATGACGCTGTTGACGGAGTTGCGGGTATAGGACGAGGTGCGGACCTTGATGCCGCGCGCCATGTTTTCGGCGCCGAGGTAACTGCCCCATTCCCAGGCGGCGATCATGACATGTACATTGAGCCCCTTGGCGTGCAGGCCCATGCCTTCGGAACCGTAGAAGCACATCGGCCGGATGTAGGCGCTGGACAGGCCGTTCCGGCTTACGGCTTCGCATTGCGCCCGGTCGAGGATGTCCTTGTCGAAAGGAATCTTCATGTTCATGATGTGGGCGGAGCGGAACAGTCGGTCGGTGTGGTCGCGCAGGCGGAAGATCGCCGCGCCCCGGTCGGTCTTGTAAGCCCGAAGACCCTCGAATACGCCGCAGCCGTAATGTAGGGTATGGGTCAGCACGTGAACCTTTGCGTCTCGCCAGGGCAGCCACTCGCCGTCGAGCCAGATGACGCCGTCTCTGTCATCCATCGCCATCAGTCGTTCTCCGAAATTACCAGTGAATTGAAAAGCTTAGCGTTCCATCACGTTCCGCCAAATCTGCTGCACGCGGGAACGCAGTTCGAAATGTTCATGGGCCGGAACCAGCGCGGGCACTTCAAGCAGCGCAAGCCGGTGGGTACGTTCACGGAAAAGGCAATAGGCCTGCCCTAATAGTCCGGCATCGTCAGAACTTAAAAAACCGGCCTTCGTGAGAGAGTCCAGCAGGCGTACCACGTCGGTCCACTCGGTCAGTTTATTGCAATCGTGAGCACGCGAAAGAACCCCGAATTGTACTATAAACTCGATATCGACGATACCGCCGAAACTTTGCTTCAAATCGAACACGTCGGGGTCTTTTGCCGCCAGATTGGCGCGCATTTTTTCGCGCATTTCGCGAATTTCGGTCCGTAGGGTTTCGGTATCCCGCTCCCGGCACAGAGACTTCTCGCGGATAGTGCCGAACCGTTCGCCGATTTCGGGATCTCCGGCGACGAACCGGGCCTTTACCAGCGCCTGCTGCTCCCAAGTCCAGGCGTTATCCATTTGGTAGGTGTCGTACGCGTCGACACTGCTGACCAGAAGACCGGAACTTCCGGACGGCCGAAGCCGCAAATCCACCTCGTAGAGAATGCCCGCGGGGGTATTCGCCGTCAAAAGATGAATGATGCGCTTGCCCATCCGCGCGAAAAACTCGGCGGTGCTGACCGGCCGCTCGCCATTGGTGAGAGCGCTGTCGACGCCGTCATAGAGGAAGACCAGATCCAGATCCGATCCGTAGCCGAGTTCCAGCCCGCCCATTTTGCCGTAGGCGATTACGCCGAAACCGCCGACTTGGTCGACGCTTGCGCCGGGAGGAACGCCGTGCCGCGCGGCCGTCAGTCGCCAAGCTTGTCGCATGACTTCGTTCACCAGCACTTCGGCGATATAGGTGAGATAGTCGCTGACCACCATGATCGGAATGGCGCCGACGAAATCGGCTGCCGCGACTCTCAAAATGCTGCTTTGCTTGAACTGGCGCAGGCCGATCAGGATTTGTTCGAGATCCTCGGGATCGATCGAGTCGAGCTTCCGGCTCAGTTCCCGTTCCAGTTCCGCCTTCGACAGCGGCGTGTAAAGCGCGCGCGGGTCCAGCAATTCGTCCAGAAGCAGAGGATGTTGGGCGATATAGTTGGTGATCCAGGGGCTGCCCGCTGCCAGTTTGACGAGCTGCGACAAAGCTTGCGGGTTCTCCGCCAGAAGGGTCAGATAAACGTTGCGGCTAGCGATGGCCTCCAATAGCGCGAAAATCCGCTCCAGGGCATTTTCGGGCTGTTCGGTCGAGGCCGTGGCTCGGAGTAGCATGGGCATCAGGCGAGCGAGTTCCGAAGCGCCCCTCGGAGTGAGATTCTTGATGGCGTGGGAAGTCTGAAACGTCTCGATGAGTTTTGCCCCGGATTCAGGTGTAGGCCAGCCGAGATTCCGCAATGCCATGTAAATCTGTTCGCGATCGCCGCTCAATGCGAAAAAGTCTCGGCCCTCGGCCTTGACCGGCGCGACGACCTGTTCGAACACCTCGTGAACCTCCCGGCGCACCGCATCGATGCGCGCTTTGAAGCTCTCCCAGGCGGAAAAGCCCATCGCGAAAGCGAGGCTGAGCCGCTGTACAGGGCCGGTGGGAAGATCGTGGGTTTGCCTGTCGGCGTATTGTTGCAGCCGGTTTTCGACCGTGCGGAGAAAGCGATAGGCCTCCTGAAGTTTTTCGACCGTGGGCTTGGGCAGCAAGCCCAGATCGGCCAGGGTTTCCAGTACGACCTGGATGCGGCGCTCCTGCAGGCGTTTCTCGCGTCCGCCGCGGATCAGTTGAAATGCCTGGCCGATGAACTCGATTTCCCGAATGCCGCCCGGACCGAGCTTGATGTTTTCCTGGCGGTCCTTGCGTTGCAGTTCCAGCGAGATTTTCTGCTTCAATTCGCGCAATTCGCCGAGCGTTCGGTAATCGAGATAACGCCGATAGACGAAAGGCTTGAGAAATTCCTGAAGTTCGCGTCCGGCTTCGATATCGCCGGCGATGGGGCGCACCTTGACCATGGCGTAGCGTTCCCACTCGCGCGCCTGGCTTTGGTAGTACGCTTCCAAGGCATAGAAGTTCTGAACCAGGGGGCCCGAGTCGCCGAACGGGCGCAAGCGCAGGTCGACGCGGAAGATGAAGCCGTCCTCGGTCTGGGTGTCCAACACCTTGACCAGATTGCGCGCCAGCTTGGTGTAAAACTCGCAGTAGCTGGTTTCGCGCTTGTCCGCCAGAACCCCGTCGTCCCGATAGGCGAAAATCAGATCGATGTCGGACGAGAAATTCAGCTCGAAGGCGCCGAGCTTGCCCATGCCCAGCACGACCAGCGATTGCGGCCGGCCTTGCTTGTTGACCGGCGTTCCCTTGGCGGCGCAGGCTTGGCGAAAAAGAAAGTCCAGGCTTTCCTGTACACACACGTCGGCGAGCGCGGATAAATCCCGGAGGGTTTCTTCCAGGCTTGCCCAGCCGGCAATGTCGCGCCAGGCGATGCGCACCATTTCCCGGTTACGGAAGCGGCGCAGAACGGCCATCAACTCCGTTTCGGTAGCTACGCCTTCCAGGAGCTGTCGCAGGTCGCCGCGACAGGTTTCCTCGTCGGTCGAGTTCACCAGCCGGCCCGATTCCAATAAGTCTTGCAGGAGCTCCGGCCGGCGGGCGCATTGTTCGGCGACGAAAGGGCTCGCGGCCCAGACCGGACCTAAAGAGCCTTTGATCTTGTCCGGAAACTCGTCGAGTTCGATTCCGAGGTGCGCCGAGTTTGCGGAAAACGCGGTCCAAGCCGAGGCTACCGGCTGTTTGAGCGGTTCGGGCAAGCGCTGCAGAAAATCGGAGTTGTCGGACATAAGACAGTCTTAACGATGATGGAGTGGGTCAGGCCTCGGGACATGATCGTTTCAGGGCTTTTTAGCATCGTTACCGAAAAACGACGTCAAAAAGCCCTGGAAGAAATCCCCGTGCTCGTCCCGCTTTTCGCGTGCGGCTATCAGTGCCTCACGGACTTCTTCCTTCAATTTGGCATCGGAAAGCAACATGTAAGGCCGAATCGGTGCTTTCTCGGCTTTTTCCAAATAAGGCAGGGCCTTGTCATACTCGCCCTGCTGCAACAAAAAGTCGCCGTAAAAATAATTCGAATCCAGGGCGTTCGGATATAGCTTCAAAGCCGCTTCCAGATATTGACGGGCCGAATCGTCGTCTCCGAAGGAGATTGGCCAGCCGGGAAGCCGGTAATAAAGATTGCCGAGGGTGATATAAGCCGATCCTTCCATGGCGCGGGGATCGATGTCTATCGCCTTGATGAGCAGTTCCCGGGCCTCGCTGACCCTGCTCAGCGAGCTCAAACCGACGTCCGCAGCGGCGTAGGTGCAGAGGACGATGGCCTCCAGAACCAGCGGATCGGCTTCTTTGGGGTACTGCTCGGACACGGCATGAACCCTGGCCAGAAGGCCTTTGAACTTCTCTGCATGTTCGGATGGCGGCAGGCGGTAAAAAATCTCCGCCCATTCGTCTTCAAGACGCCGGACGGCCTCATGAACGCCCGATTCGGCCTTCGAGTGGCTGGTACCGGGGAGAATAACAGCTAACAAGGCGAGTACGAGATGTAAGGATTTCAAATGCAAATTTTCAGCAGTGGGCGATGAAACGAGCATTCTAACAATCGAGGATCGGGTGGTTAATGAGGAATGTCTATAGATTCTCGAGGTGGCGGCCGGTCCGATTGACTGGCTACGGCTGATCGGATTTTTCGTTGCCGAAATTTCTTCTCGTTTTTTCTATCTCTCGCCGATAAGTCTCGGCGTCGCCGTAATCGAGAAACCGGCCGTATGAGGAGTGGGGCGATTTGATGCGGCGCGCGTGTTTGATGGGACACCAGTGCTGTTCGGTGCGGGCGGCAATCTCGCGGACGTAAGCGAGAAGGCCGTTACCGTAGGAACAGTACGCGCAATTGAGTTTTTCGATCAGATTCAGATAAGCCAATCGTCCTCGGTCGAAGACCAGGTAATCGCCGCGTTTTACCTTAGGAATGCCGTAAATCGGGAAGCAAACCGCCTGGTATAGCGTGACGGCCAGATCCAGAAGGACGAAAGGGACGATCAATGAGTAAATGATCGGCGCGGTGAGCAGCGTGAGCGGGTTGGCCCTGACGATGTACTTGGTCAGGCTCGCCTTGAGTCTGCGGTGTTCCCGCAACAGTTCGTGGGCATAATCGATCCTTCCGTTGCGGAGCTTGATCCGGAATTCTTCCCTATGTTTGGCCAGTTCGGCTTCGAGTTCCTCTTCGAGCGCTTGGATGTTTTCGATCAGGGTCGCGATTCGTGGGTTCATGAGGTGCTCGAAGAGACGGGAAAATGGATCGTCTACGATAGCACGAAAGTT
>NZ_JBDIVO010000233.1:0-7626 GCF_039794385.1 Methylocaldum sp.
AGGTCTTGCCCGAGGTACCCGCTATCGAAAATTGCGCCCGCCGAAGTGCGCGCTCTCTCGGCCCCTATTTAATCCTGCCAGTCGCATTGCCGGCAAGGCGCCGCAAAGACCCCATTGCTCGCCGCACTTCATCGCCGACCTCATGCCTGAGAACGAAGACCGCAACCAGCCAAGCCAGGCCGGTGAGAAGCGCAGCTACCAGAACAAGCCAAGGATTGCTATCCAGCGCCGGGCCCGCCAGCAGCAGGAAGAGGCTTGCCGGAAGCATGGTTACGACCGTGACGACGGCGCTTTTCCGGGTTGCCCCAAGTATATGCGCAAACGGTACGCCGGCAATCCGGCTCACCTGCGATGTGTAGAGGGCCAAGCCGACTAAAGACAACAATGAAATTCCCGCCGCAACGGCCTTGAGCCCTATGAATGCTGCGCCGAGCACTACCACGACACGCAACGGCATCAGGAACGATTGAATTCTAAGGTTCGCCCTAACGTTGCCGGTCGCCGCCAGCAGGCTGGGCGCAATAGCCGAGACCGCGCCGATGAAAAAGCCGACGGCAAGCAGGCGTGCGATGGGCGCGGCCTCGTCCCACTGCAGCCCGAAGAAAAGCCGCATGATCGGCAGCGCCATCACAGCCGCGAATGAAAAAAAGGGCCAGGCGATACTGGTGTAAAGAGACACGCCTCGCGTGTAGTGGTCCGCGAGGCTGCCGCCCAAACGATGATGGGCAGCGAAGGTGGGGGTTGCCACGCGGATGATGGCGTGGTGAATATTGGTGTTGAACTGCATCAGCAGCCCGCTCCCCCGATTGAAAATGCCCAGATCGTGAAAACCGAACGACCGGCCGATGATGAATTCATGGGCCTGATGACCGATGTTGATAAGCACATTGGATCCCGCTGCTGCGAGGCCGTAACGCCACACCCTGTCGATGCCACGAAGACTTGGCAGTATCCAGGAATCACCGGGACGAAAATACGTACAGAGCAGGAAGATCGAAAGTGAGGACGCCACACTCGCCCACGCAAGGCTCATGTAGCTGAATCCGAGTGCCGCGAGAGAAACGGCGCAGATCGACTGGACCGCCGTGCCGACGGTAGTGATCACGAAAATGCGGTCGAACGCAAGTTCACGGCTCAGCAGCGCAAACGCCGGTGTGCCGAAAGGTAAAAGGATGAAATTGAGCGCCAGCACGCTCAGGACAGCGCGGAGTCCGGGCTCATCGTAGAAATCCGCGACAATCCCTCGCAGCAACAACAGGAGGACCGCGGCGGTCCATGCCGTCAGAATGGCGAGTGCGAACGCTGCCTTCAGCCGGGATCGATTTAGATCCTTCTCCTGGATGATGTACTCGCCAATTCCGAAATCACGCATGACATGGGCGATCGCCACGATGGCTGCGCACAACGAGTAGATGCCAATCTCCGCCGGCGTCAGAAGGCGCGAGATGATTATGGTGGTGCCGATGCCGATCAGGAAGGCAACGTAGCGCTGGAGAAGGGACCAGGCCAGGGAGCGGCGGACGCTTGGACTGCTGCTCATTGGTTATTTTTCGATCTGTCTTGCTCGTCTCGGAATTAAAACTCCCGCTTCCGTTCTCGTACCCAGCCTACCGGGGTGCCGTGCCACCGGTTCAGGTGGGCCAGCACTGGTGAAACATTCACAGCAATCCGGGAACGTGGCAGAGGAAACGGGGGTGAGCCGGCCTCGAGGGGCGGGTTGGTTCAAGCATTTTACGCGGACCGGCGATCGGCTTCGCTTGAGGCGTCGGGCGGGGGTTGCAGCTGGGCAACGCAGGCAAACTGGAGGTAGCGCATATCATCGAGCGCATTCAGCGACAAGCAGTTGAGAATGCCAAACTTCCAAGGAAAACGACCGCCGTTTATTCCCTCGAGACGCAGCATTCTGTATCCGCATTGCTCGAACAGCGTAGGGATCGTGCGTAACGTGAAAAACCGGAGATGCGTGCGATCGAGGACGCCCCATTTCGTATACGTCCAGTCCCTGTGGAGCAACAGCGATTTCATCACCTCAAAATGGCGCATGTTGGGGATGGAGGCGACCGCGTAGCCATGGGGGCGAAGGTAGGCCGAGAGGTTCTGTAACGCCCCCCACGGGTCGCGCAAATGCTCCAGGACATCATTGAGAACGAGGCAGTCGAAATAGGCCGAAGGTAGAGGTAACGGATCCTGTTCGATATCCGCAGTGATCACATCGTCGAGGCATTGGGCCGCACGTTCAGCGGCGACAACCGAGGATTCGACGCCAATCACCTCAACGGGCCTCGCGGCTTTGAGAGCAGCGCCGAAGGCGCCGGTTCCGCACCCGACTTCGAGGACGCGGATCACATCCGCCGGAACGAATGGCAACATCTCTCGACGACAGTCGTGCCCGTAGACGTAATCCACTGGGCCTATACCCCCGCTGGCTCCGAGTGCATGGACCTTTAGTTTCCCGCGAGTTCGTCCCTGATCACTTCGAGATAGCCACGACCATATCGCAAGTCGGGTTCCAGGTGATTTCCTTCAGCCCACTCATTCCAGGACTTCACAAAAATTATCCTTTTTCCTTCGGGGAGCTGGTCGGCAAGGTCGAGCGCTTTCCGGAGGTGGCGTCGGAATAACCGGGGCGTTGATCCGGTTAACACAAGCCCATCAGCTCCGGACCGGGGCGTATTGTCCCAGTTCGGCACAACACAGGGATAGTCGATTCGCTCGGTCCCAGGGTTCTCAAGCAGCATGTCCCCCACGTCGGAATAGCTGTAGATCGTCGGCAGACGTCGAATTTCCTGGAGCTTGAATCGCAGTTTCTTGAGCGGCTCCCGCCAGGACACCACCGGCCGGCGAACCGGGATCCTGGGTGTTACCGTGGCGTCAAAACCATGCTCCCCGGGGTTCCACTTCCTGTTCGCCCCACGAACTGCGACCAGATATAAACCCGGCAATCCCGATCCCCGGGCCAGGCGGTTCCACAGCTCTGTGAGTGCGGCGACGCCCGGAATCTCCCATGGACGATAAATAACAAACATCGGCTTTCCGTCCACCCGGATGTAACGTGGATCCGAAAATGCCTTCACGAGAAAGCCGAAATGCTCGATATGGTCTGCGTCGCCGGGGTAGGTCTGCTCCAGGAGCACGCGCTCGGGGGCACCGTGCCATATCCCGGTCCAGCTCTCATTGGCCCAGCACAAACAAAACGGAAAATCGGGCTGACCGGAGTCCAGAATTGCCTGAACGGGCGTTTCGAGGAGGCGGCGCCCTGCAAACCAGTAGTGATAAAAGCAGAATCCGAACAGTCCGTACTCGGCTGCCAGGTCGGCCTGCGCCTGCCGCGCTTCGGGAAGCCTAAGGTCGTAGAAGCCGAGATCAGCAGGAACATGAGGCTGATAATGACCCCGAAAGAGGGGCCTCGCTTTTGCGGTGTTCGTCCATTCGGTGAATCCCTTACCCCACCACTCATCGTTTTCCGGGATGGGGTGAAACTGCGGCAGATAAAAGGCAATGACTTTGATATCCGTGGCCATCGTGGGCCGGGCAAGGGGAGGTCGTGACTAATTGCAGGACGAATGCATTTTTTTAATCAATCTTCCTTAAAACATAAGCGCCTGTCTCCGTATCGAAGTATTCTGAAAAAAGACTGCTGAATTGCTTCTCCCAGAGTGTGACTATTTCCTTCTCGTCATCCCTCCGGCCGTCGTCCAAGATGATTGTGGATTTGTCGCTCAGCTGGGCGTAGAGAAGTGGTAGCGCGGGGTACCGGGATAGCTTCTGAATTTCCTTTGGAGGTCCGTCTATCACCAGCAGGTCGATCGGTTGTTCGATCTTAAAGCTATCGGTGTCGTACCAGAGCCACTTACGACCAGTGATCATGATTTCCTTCAAAGGCGCATGGACAACCGTCGCGAATTCCCCTAGGTGGTGAAATGAGAGCAGGTTCCGAGTGGCAATGGCGTACTTGGCTTCGTGTTCAAGGGAAACCAACATACCCGCGCCCAACCGCTTTAAGCAATAAGCAATCACAAGTGTAGAGACGCCACTGCTAGCTTCCACGACGAAACCAGGCTTCGTCGTGAGAATCAGTTCCATCAGCTTCTTCAGGAAATCTGGTGATGCAGCCCATCCTCTGGTGGCTGGAAGAGGCAAGGTGGGCTTCAGCGTGAAGAACAGGGAGAATAGGGCCTCAATCTGTTCATAGTTCCTACTGCGCTGCTTCTGTTGACGGGCCAGATCGTCCCGACGCTCTTCGCTGAGCCTGCGGTAGACTTCGAGAAGAAAAAATACAATCACAGCTACAGAAAGGGTGCTCAGAATGATCAGAGTCACCTCGCCGATGAACAACCAACCCGTAATACCCATTCCTAAAAGCAAGACCGATATGCCTAAGACTAGGGCAATGTCTGTTTTTGTAATCCTCGGTTTCACTGTCTGAGCATTCTGAAATTAATGCGGTTCCTGACGATGAATTGTCTTGGGCACGGTAGCCCTCTAGAACCGGGTGCCAAAGATTAGCGCATTTCGCGGCTACACACTTTTCGGTGCGCCATTCTAATGTCGCCGAAATCGGTCACGAATAATTTTTAAAGATATTGGGGCAGCCAGAAAAGGCAGCATGGGGTCAAGTCTCATCAGGTCTATTAACAGGTCAACCTTTATGCGTTCGCGCTTTACGATCCGATGTAACAAGTCCCTAACTATGCTCTCTTGAATTTTTTGAATTCGTGCCCTATTGGCGCGACGTCGATCACCGCGAAGTTGAAACTCTTTTTCCACGAACTTCCATACCCTAAGCTCATTTCTAAGCCGCCCAAGTAAGCGCTCTGTTCCCCAGGTTGCACCAGAATAGATATTGATCCCCGTCCCACAATTACATTCCTTTTTCGCAGAAAACACGAACGACCCACCTAGACGACTAAAATCAAGCCAGAAGAGATAGTCTTGCCCGTTAAAGAATTCTTCCCTGAATCGAAGTTGCCTATACTTAGCAAAGCGGTACACCACATTGGATGTTCCAATTACATTCCCCGTGACCAAAATCTGGTCCAGCATCTCGCCGCGATACTCGTAGAGTTCTCTCTCGACACTGATGCAATTGTGCTGCGTTAATGGAATCTTTCCCGCCCTTTCAAAGGCGGTTTTGCCCTTGAATGCTGGGAAATAGAAGTCTGAGAAATAGAAGTCATAGCCCAACTGAAGTGCGAAAAGAGCATTCGCAAGGTGGCATTTCATCCATTCGTCGTCAGAATCAAGAAACGCGACATACTCGGTATCGTCAGAGCATCTATCTAGGCCGGCATTCCGTGCGGCCCCTGGCCCACGATTCTCCTGCTCGACAACGCGAAGATTCCCAACGTGGCTAGGGATGAGATCCTCTAGTTCATCATGTGGTGATATGGGCGATCCGTCGTTGACCACGATTACCTCGTAGTTCTCGATCCCGCGCTGGCCTAGAGCTGATTCGACGCATGCACGGAGAAGCCCCTTCGTCTGCTGAAAAAAAGGAATAATAATGGTTATCTTAGGGTGCATTGGGATCTTCGCGAACAACAGCGTGGAGTGACCTGCCCTGGGATCTTCGGACCAGTGGTTACTTGAGGATGCCCCCCGGGTAGATGGATTCGTGGTGTCGTCGGAATTCTACGGGGGTCCGGTAAGCGAGGCTAGAATGCGGGTGCACCGGGTTGTAGTGCTGGCGCCAAGCTTCGATGATGATCTTGGCCTCGCGGCGCGAGCGGAACCACTCCACGCTCAGGCACTCCTTGCGCAGGTGCCCGTTGAAGCTCTCGTCGGTGCCGTTCTGCCAGGGCTTGCCCGGGTCGATCAGGGCGAGCTGGATGTCGGCCTCGGCGATCCACTGGAGGATCGCTTGGCTGACGAACTCCGGACCGTTGTCCGAGCGCAGGTAGGCCGGGGCGCCGCGGGTGCTCACCAGGCGGGCGAGCACCTCGATCACCCGGGCCGAGCGGATCGAGCCGGCCACATTGTCAACGGGAGCCCAAATCTCCTCAAGCATGGGAGCCATTCTCTCAAGTTATCCGTGGTACGAAAAATCCGGGCAGGTCAGAAGCTCATTGCACCGACTAACGTCCTCAGTATCTGTTTATTCTTTCAAGATTTCCCCCTGCTCTTTTGCCACATGAGTTTGCAGACCAATGGAACGGCGCTGGAAAATGTAACCGGGTCGAGGGCGAACTGATTACGCAGGATGGCTGTTGGAATGCCTTTGCCATGCGCTAGCAGATGCAGCAGATTGCTCATGAAGGCCAGCCGAAGTTCGCGGACCTTGGTCGAAAGTACCGCTGCTTGCTCCGGTGTCACCGGGAACAGCTTGCTGGTAAACTTGCGGTACCGTATTTCATTCTGAATTCGAAGCAAGTTCTGCTCGGTTCCCCATCCTGACGCTGCATACACGTTTACGCCTTTGCCATACACCGCTTCGGTTCGGGTGGAGAACGCAAATCGCGCACCATTGCGCGCCAGCTCCATCCAGAACAGGTAGTCTTCGCCGGCATGGGTGAACTCCGTTCGGAATCGAAGGGCTTTGTGTACTCTGATGTCATAGACGACCGTCGACGTGCCGATCACGTTGCCGGTCATGATCTGGTGGAACATGTCGCCGTCAAACGCTCGAAGCGTTACGCCCGCGTCAATGACGGGATGTTGATCTGGGTGGATGCGCCCTGCGCGCTGGAACGCGGAAAGGTCAGCTCCCAGTTGCAGATGATCGGCGAAGTAGACATCGTATCCGGCGGAAAGGGCACTGACGGCGTTTGCGAGATGATCGGGGGACCACTGGTCGTCGGAGTCCAGAAACGCAACGTACCGGGTTGCGACGGGAAGGTTGTCCAGTGCGGTGTTGCGCGCAGCCGCCGGGCCTCCGTTGATGCGCTCAATGATAGTGACCGGAAACGTTAAGGGTTGTCCCATCGCTTTCAACTCCCCTCCGGCCGGGATCGGGGAGGCGTCATCGACCACGACAACTTCGACGTTGGCGATACCCTCTTGCGCGAACACGGACCGCAGGGCCCGCTGGAGGATTCCGGGTTCGCGCTGGAAGTATGGAATGACGACGGCGATCATGACTCGTCGGGTTATGTTCGAAGAGTCTTCTCTCGTGGCCTCTCGGCGTCCACTACTGGCCTTTTGGAGGTCGGATTTAATCGTTGAACGATGCGGAATAACAAGCTCCATGCGAAGCGAAGCTCGTGAGAGACGGCTGTCAGCCAGAGAACCCGGTTAACGGTCGCCAAGCTATCCGCGTCAATCGACAGCCGTGGTGGCATTGGTCCTCTCAGGCTGTGTCTTTGCTCCGCCGGCGGTTACCGCATCCAGGAGCTGAGCGAGTTCAGCGGTTCTCTGGCGCCGCGAAGCGGATCTCACGAAATTGAGGTCGGGCCCGGGCTCCGTTCCGCTCCTGATCGCGGCGAGGAACTGTTGGAGTCCTTCTGCGATTTCCGCAGTCGAATCCAGAGGGGCAACATGATTTACCCCCGCCCGCTTCAGCAGTGCAGCCGTGTCGCCTGAGGGGTCGGTCAATCCCAGGATGGGGCGGCCCGCACGCAGATACTCATAGACTTTCGCCGGGATCTGGTCGTTGCAGTTGCTGGCCTGCAGGATCAGCAGGCCGTCCAC
>NZ_JBDIVO010000234.1:0-7619 GCF_039794385.1 Methylocaldum sp.
CTAAGACCACCCATGGCCTCACGGCAAACGTCGTTTGTCGCTTCCGGATCCCGGCGAATTTGCACCCATCCCGCTGCGCCATCAGGGGAAAGACTCGGTAGCTTCTTTAAGCTCTCACCAGTTCTCGTCATCGTCCTTGTAAGGCTTTGGCTTGACCGAGTCGGGGATCTTGGGCTTTTTCGCGGTTCGAAGCAGAATCATCAGATTACCGAGAATAATGGCAACCACCAGCACTATCGCGATCCAAAACATTCCCATAAAAATCACATCTTCACAAATGCATGAGTCAGACTCTAGGATAAGCCGGAAACGCGCCCGCCCCCAACCACTCTTACCGTTTCGACACCGATGCCGGGAAAATTGCTCAACCATCAACCCTCGATAAAATCCGAACGGCAGAACATCTGCGCCAAAGGCTACGCCCCATGATCAAAACAACCTGGCACATAGGCCAATTGTTAAATGCCGTTCAGAGTACCTTCATCGGCGTGCTGCGCGTTTTGTCGATCCCGATCGTCCTGCTGCTCAGTGTTGCAGAGGGATACAACACCTGCTACGGCCTCAGCTATTTCATTCCTCAGTGGATCGCGCTGATCATGACGATCGCCGTGCAATCCATGATCGTGATTTGTACTTTGGAACTGGCCGGCATGCGCTGGCGCGCCAATCGCTTGCGCTATCTCAGCGTGGTGCTGTCGCTGTTAGTGGCTCTGACCATATCGATATCGTTCGCCTATTTCAGGTTTTACGAATTTTCCCAGCGCGATGCCATCCTGCTCGAACGACAGACCAGCGTAGTCCATGACGCGAACCGCTATATCGAAAGCGTGGTCGGTCTCAAGAGCCAGCTCACGGCGGCTCAACAGAAGCGCGTCGAGCAGGCGTCGGAGGATGCCACCCGGGCTTACCTGGGCACTCATCCGGGCATGCAGGGACAGATAGGCAAGGGCAAAGTCTGGGGTTTTTACAATGAGATTCTGCAAAGCGAACAAGCCAGGCTGAAACAACTGAACACGTATTCCGAGAGCATGGAAAACCGTTTGTCCGAGGTGAGAGGCTCCCTACAGGAATTTTCGCTTCAGGTAAACAATTCCGAGGCTTACGAAAGGCTGGTCCGGAACTTCCAGAGTCTGCAAGGAGAAGCGGAAATCCTGGCCGCGACCTATGGTACGCCACCCATCGAGGCACCCCGGTTCGGCTCCTATGCCGAGTTTTCCCTCGGCATCACGCCGTCCTTTGCCATGTGGAAGAACATCTCTTGGTTTACCCTGGCCTGCGCCGCCATGGTGGACTTCTTCATCCTGTTCCTCTCCTACCGGCTGGAATCCACCGCGCCCGGCCCGCTTACCGAAGAGGAAAAGGAACTGGCCTATCTGGGACTACGCCAGTTCGGCGAATTCACCATCAACAAGAATGACGAATTGGAATTCGTGATCGAGAAAACCGAGCTGGAACGTGCCCGCCGTTATTCCGACTGGACGCGGATGTTTTCCGTGGCGTTTCTATTGAATCGGGGTTATCTTCGTAAGATAAACGATAAATCGGTGGAGTTCGCCCCGAACCTCTACCCGATCATCGCCGAGCGCATCAGGCCCCGGCAGACAACCGAAACTCCCGGGGAACCGGCCAACGAGAGCGAGCTCAAAGACACCCTGACGAGGAAAGGTTATGTTTGAGGACAACCCACTCGACTCCAACTCGCATTGGGAAGCGGGTTTCGAAGGCGACCGCCGCATCGTCGTCTCCGTTCTCGGCCCTTACCGCCGCGTGTTTCCTCGTCCAAACCGCTTTATCCGGCGTTTTTACCACCGTGTATACGAGCTGAAAATCGAAGATTGGCAGATCCCTCTGGAACCTCTGAGGCTGGGAACCCTTTGCACCATCGAAGCCGAGTTGTCGATCCGCTTCCAGCCAACCATTAAATACGCACACGAGCATCTCGACCACATTGCGAACCTCGGCGCCTATATCCGAGCCAATTATCTAACGCTGTTGCAGGATGCGGCGGAACACGAGTTGCGACAATTGGAACAGACGGAATTCGAGGATAACCACGTTCTAATGGAGCGCCGCATCGAAAACATCGCCAACGAACTGCTGGCCATGCGCGAAATTCAATGCCGCACACGCTGCACGATCCGAACTGTTTTCGCCGAGCTGGATAATATCGAGGAGTATGCCGAAACCGTCGACGCCAAGCACAACGGCATCTATCTCGAGTTGGTCCGGCGCCGCCGTCAGCTCAACGAAAGGCTGGCGAGGGAGCACTACGAACGCGAGACGAACGAACGCAAACTTAAGCTCGAGCACGAAGAACGAATGCTCGAATTGATTCGGCGCGAGGCCGAACTGCGCAAGGCGCAACGGGATCATGAGACCGAGCACGTCCGCGCCGAATTGACGACGGAAGAAACCCGCGCGGCCGAGCAGTATGACAGCGAAGTGCGTCTCCGCGAGGCGCGCATTCACCACGAGACACGTTTGAAGCAGTTGGAACTGGAGGCCGACCTGGCCGAAAAAACCCGCCGGGCAGGAGCCTTGGATGATGTCGAAAATCAGCTCAAGCGGGAAATCGAGTTGCTCGCTTTGGAACGCCAGCGCCTACTCCTGGAAGAGGAAATACACGACGTCAAGATCGCCAAAGCCAAAGGCTGGGTCATCAACGCCAAGCGTCGGTTCCCTTTGGGTGAAAACTCCAAAACGCTGAATTCGCAGGATTCCGGCGTCGCACAAAACCCCGGCAGCGACTAAGTCTCGCTGTCGCGCATTCCCAACACTGGCCGCCATGCGTTCGATCCGACGAGCACTGATTCTTTTTTTTGCCGTTCCCGGCGCTATTCTCGCTAATCCCTGGGCGGAGGTTCCCGGCCCGATCAAAGGCCCTCCGCGCGCAATCGGCGAAACCAACAACGGCTGCGTCAGCGGGGCGGCCGCTCTGCCCACGGAAGGCGATGGCTATCTCGTCATGCACTTGGAGCGGAAGCGCTACTTCGGCCATCCTTCGTTGATCCGGACGATTCAGACCTTGGGCAAGCGCGCCCACGAAACTATCGGGGTGATTCAGGTCGGCGATCTCTCTCAAGCGCGGGGGGGACCCATGCCTTTCGGCCACCGCAGCCATCAGACCGGCCTCGACGCCGACGTCTGGTTCAACCTCGATCCCGGCCTCTATTCGAATGCGGACGGATGGCGCGCCAACATTCCCGCCCCGAGCCTGTTGAATCGCGCCGGGAACGGGTTGGATCGCCGGCTTTGGAGTACGCAGCACGCGCGGCTGTTGAAACTGACAGCGACTATTCCCGAGATCGATCGGGTCTTCGTAAATGCGCACATCAAGCGCGAACTTTGCCGAACGGTTCGGGGAGACCGCAGCTGGTTACGAAAAATCCGCCCCTGGTACGGCCACCACGACCATTTCCACCTTCGCCTCACCTGCCCCGCCGAGAGCCCCGAATGCGTCCGGCAGCCCCCCTTACCGGCCGGTGACGGCTGCGATTCAAGCCTTTCCTGGTGGTTTCAAAAACACCCGCCGGGCCCGACCAAGCCGGAACCACCGAAGCCCCCGATGCCTGACGCCTGCCAAGTGCTCCTGAACGGCGATTAAGACGCCGGCACTCGATCATTTTCCAAAAGAACCGGCGGTGAGTGGAACGCCGAATATCGTTCCCTATCGGGGAGGAGCCACGGTGTTGAAATCCCGAGGGTCCTCCATGGACGCAACGAGCGCGGAATAATTTATAGGTGTTTAGAGCCTATTCCAGTCGTCACAAAACCCTCCGACAGGCTTAGGGCGAACGGCCTACTGGGCCTACTGAGATAGGCTCTTAGAACTCTTTCCATTGCTGAGCTTAGGTCTTAAGCCCGGTGCCGCGCCGGAGCAAGACGAGGCTCCAGGCTACGAGGATCGAAATCGAGCCGCCGATGATCAGGAAAGCAGTCCGGATATCCACGTCGGAGATCCCTACGAATCCGTAACGAAAGGCGTTGACCATATAGAGAATCGGATTCGCCAGGGACACCTTCCGCCACAATTCGGGCAACAGCTCGATGGAATAGAAGACGCCGCCCAAGTAAACCAGCGGCGTGAGAACGAAATTCGGGACGATAGAGATGTCGTCGAAGCTGTTGGCGTAAACCGCATTGATGAACCCCGCCAGCGAAAACAGCGCCGCGGTCATGAAGAACACGCTCGCGATGAGACCGGGATGAGCCGGCCGTACATCGGTGAAAAACATCCCGACGATGGCCACCACGCCGCCCACCGCCAACCCGCGGGCTATCCCCCCGCCGACGTAGCCTGCCAGAATGATCCAGTTGGGTATCGGCGAGATCAACAACTCCTCGATATTCCGCTGGAACTTGGTGGAGTAAAACGACGCCACGACGTTGCCGTAGGCATTGGTGATGACCGACATCAGTATGACGCCCGGCACGATATAGTCCATGTAGGACATCCCGGCCATCGGCCCTACCCGCCCGCCGATCAAGGTCCCGAAAATCAGGAAATAAAGCGAGGTGGTGATCGCCGACGGCAGGATGGTCTGCGGCCAGATGCGGACGAAACGGTGAATTTCCTTGAAAAGAATCGTTTTAAATGCAATGAGGTGATGCATGTGATTGATGTATGTCGGACAACTCGGTCAGGCGGTTTTTCGCGCCGGGTCTATACGCTGGTTTTCCACCAAATCAATGAATAGCTGCTCCAAGCGATTCGCCGCATTGCGCAGACTGACCACTTCCATGCCCTGCGCGGCCAACTGATCGAGCAAGCCGTGCAACCCCAGATCCATGGGCACGTCCACGGCCAAGGTATGGTCTTCGAGCGGCTCCAGCTGGTAGCCTTCGACCGTGGGAGCGAACGGCGCGGGGTTTCTCAGCTCGAGGATATAACGATTGGTGTGAAGCTTTCTCAATAGATCCGCCATCGCATTGTGCTCGACAATGTGTCCGTGATTGATGATGGCGATGTGGCGGCACAGATTTTCCGCTTCTTCCAGGTAGTGGGTCGTCAGGATGATCGTGGTGCCTTCCTGGTTGATTTTCCGCAGGAACTCCCACATCGAGCGGCGAATCTCGATATCCACGCCAGCCGTGGGCTCGTCGAGAATGAGAAGTTTCGGCGAATGGACCAGGGCCCGGGCGATCATCAGGCGCCGTTTCATGCCCCCCGAAAGATGGCGCGACACACTGTTCCGTTTGTCCCATAGGCTGAGCTGAGTCAAGCATTCTTCCGCGCGCTGCAACGCCTCTTTCCGGCGAATGCCGTAGTATCCGGCTTGGTTGACGACGATATCCAAAACCTTTTCAAACTGATTGAAATTGACTTCCTGCGGCACAAGGCCGATGCAGCGCTTGGCGGCCTCCCGCTCTTTATCCAGATCATGACCGAAGACTTCGACCGTTCCGCTGGTCTTTCTGACCAAGGAACTGACGATGCCGATCGTAGTCGACTTCCCGGCGCCGTTGGGCCCCAAAAGCGCGAAGAAATCTCCGGCTTTCACATCGAGATCGATGCCTTTCAGGGCTTCAAAGCCGTTCTTATAAGTTTTCCGCAGATTACGAATGGAAAGGGCGTTCATTTCTGGCTGTTTTTGCCGGCAATATTTGTAAAAATACGGCTGCGACGCGAGAATCCCCGACTTTGAAATCACGCGCCGGGCCTCTCGATAACCGCAAGATTGTAACAAATACCACCCCTCTTAAATTCTCCTCTTACGCTTCCTACGGTTCCATGAGTCAATCGCAAAAACACCCTCCCGAGCACGTCGCAGCCGTGGACCTCGGTTCCAACAGTTTTCACATGGTCGTCGCGAAGCTCCGGGCCGGAGAGCTGATCGTCGTCGATCGGCTTCGGGAGATGGTCAGGCTCGGCGCGGGGCTCAACGCCCAGCGTCATCTGACCCAAGACGCGCAGCAGCGCGCGCTGGCATGTCTCGATCGTTTCGGCCAGAGGCTTCGGGATCTGCCGCCGGGATGCGTTCGAGCGGTGGGCACCAATACCTTGCGTACGGCGCGCAATGCCGGCCAGTTTCTGATCCAAGCCGAAAAAGTGCTGGGATATCCGATCGACATCATATCCGGTATCGAGGAAGCGCGGCTGATCTACGAAGGCGTCGCACAAAGCCTGGCGACGGACGGCAAGCGGCGGCTGGTGATGGACATCGGCGGTGGCAGCACCGAATACATCATCGGCGTGGACAAGGTCCCGCTTCGCAAGGAAAGCCTGCGGATGGGCTGCGTATCCATGAGCCTCGCTCACTTCTCCGACGGCAAGATCACCAGCAAGCGCTTCAAAAATGCGGTCATCGCGGCTCAACATGAACTGGAGCCGTTTGAATATACCTTTCACAAGGACCATTGGGACGAAGCCGTAGGCGCCTCCGGAACTTCGCGGGCGATCCGAAAAATATTGGTCGGCCGCGGGTGGAGCAAGGACGGCATTACTCGGGATGGGCTAGACCGGCTGGTCGATACGCTCTTGAGTCTCGGACGGGTCGACAAATCAGGATTCCCGGATCTCAACCCGGACCGTTATCCGATCTTCGCCGGCGGCCTCGCCATCTTGCACGCGACTTTCAAAACGCTGGGCATCCAGCAGATGCACGTTTCCGATGGCGCCTTGAGGGAGGGCTTGCTGTACGATCTCCTCGGCCGGATCTACAACGACGATATTCGGAGCCGAACGGTGGCGGCGCTCGCGACTCGCTATCACGTGGACCTGCAGCAGGTCGGCCGTGTTCAGGAGACGCTGAAATCGTTTCTGGACCGGATTCCGTCGATCGGCGGCATCGATCGGGAAACGGCCGAACAATGGCTGAATTGGGCGGCGAGCTTGCACGAAATCGGCCTCGATATCGCTCATAGCCAATATCACAAGCATGGCGCCTACATCATCGAAAACGCCGACTTACCCGGCTTTTCGCGCCAGGATCAGGTGCTGCTGGCCGCCCTGGTACGTGTCCACCGGCGGAAATTCCACCTCAAATATTTTAAGGAATTGACTCCACCGTGGAATGAAGCCGCGCGGCCTCTGGCGGTGCTGTTGCGGCTCGCCATCGTTCTGAACCGCAGCCGGCACGGCAATCCGCCTCCCGATATCGCATTCGGCTTCAGCGATTCCAGAGTCGATCTACGGTTCCCGAGCCAATGGCTGGAGAATCACCCCCTAACCGCCGCCGACCTTGAGCAGGAAGCCGGCAATCTGGGCGCTGCCGGGATCGAACTGACTTATCTCTGAGAGGGTGTGCGAGACGCGTCACGAGTGCCCCGAGGACAAGCCTGTCCTGAGCTTATTCCATTCGGCATTCGAGTGAACATTATTAATCAGGCCCGTAAATACCCTCCTGGTATTTCGGGCCGCCGCCCAGGCCGGTACACGCCCGGCCTGGGCTCACGCGGCTTGTCGCCGCGCCGGGGCATCCCTGCCCCGGATTAACCCGGCCTATATTTATAGGCCGGGTTAATAGAGCGTTTTCCATCCCGGTGTACGGATTCGTTCCGGGAGGGGAGAGCGTAGGTCGGCAATCCCTTCCCAATCGCAAACGGTCGCTTTAGTCGCGACCCTTCCAATCGCAAACGGACCTTTAGTCGGTCCCTTCCAATCGCAAACGGCATCTCTG
>NZ_JBDIVO010000235.1:0-7580 GCF_039794385.1 Methylocaldum sp.
CGCTCCCCAGGGTCGGCAGGGCGAGACGCAACGGATAATGTCCGAAGGTCGGAACGTTCAGATGGGCGATGCGAATGCGCGGCTCCCAAGGCAGGGCCAAAGCGCCGATGCCGCCGCCGAAGCTGATACCCGAGTAGCCGATATGCCCCTCGACTTGCGGAAAGACGCTCAGCAGCGCCGAGACCGCCAGCCACAAATCCTCGACGCAGCCGCCCAGGATGTAACGATCGCGCCGGTCGATGCTGTGCAGGACATGACGGGCGGGGTTGTCCGGCAGGCGCGGGTCGCGGCTCAAGGAAAGCCCGCGGAAGCAGGGAAACAACACCGCCGCTTCGCCGACCGGAAGATCGAAATCCGGACCCTCCCGGCCGCCGTAACCGTGCCCCACCACCAGCCCCCGCCGAATCGGTCCGTGTTTGGGACTCAACAGCCAGCCGCCGATCATATAATCGTCCGTCGATCGATAACGGACATCGTAAACATCGAAGTCCGGATGAACGTCTTTGCCGCGAGACAGCTCGGGGTTCGGGTAAACGCTCAGCGCGCGCCGGTAACGGGTTTCCCAGAACTCGGCGAAATCGCCGGGTTCCTCCGGGCAGCCGACCCGAAGCAGCGACTCCAGGGTGTAGCCGTAGGCGGGGTCGAAAGGGGGGTTGGCGGAGATCATGATTTGTCTCGAATGACTCTAATGCCGAATCGTCCAGACGAGCCCCATGGGCGAAGCGAACGAGCGGGCCAGGAGCCAAGCTTCGCTGGGCGAGAACGTGGGTTCCAAACCGGCTTCCTGCACACGGGTCGGTAATATAACCCCACGGAGCGGACGGACCATGGTACGAGCTGTCAAATCGCTATGACTTATCGCCAGGCTTCTTTCTTCGCTTGAGCGACGGCAGGGCTTTGGCCGCCGCTTCCAGCATCTTGATATTGTGCTCCTCGCCCTCGGCCTCCAGTAGTACTCTGCGCTCGGCGGCGAAGCGGCCGTATTCGCTTTCTGCGTGCGCATCGGCCTGCTTCTTTGAGATGCTGCCCGAATTCAGTAGCACGTTACGGTCGTTGAATTTGAGAAAGGCATCGAGCTTCTCCTCCCAGTCTTTCAGGAAGATTTGTTTTCGCCGCTTGGCTTGATCCTCTGCGAAGTCCAGCCACATCACGACAATACGGTTCAGCTCGCTGATTTCATGCTCCCGCAGGTAATTCTTGGCAATGGTGACGTCTGCCTTCTGCACTGAGCCGGATTTCCACGAGGTCAGCCCCATGTTCGGTTTGGTCGCATCGGCACGCTCGCGGATGATCTCCCCAGCCGTTTTGCCGGTGGCGGCGAAGTGCAGCTTGTTCTGAATGACCCGGAAAAACCGCGTCGTTTCCGCCAACGAGGGGGAGTAATCCGCCGCCATCGAGAAAATCTCGCGCACCCGCAGATACATGCGCCGCTCGCTGGACCGGATGTCGCGGATGCGTTCGAGCAGTTCGTCGAAATAATCCGGCACGCCGGAGCCCGCTACGGGTGGATTCTTCAGCCGCTCATCATCCAGCGTGAAGCCCTTCACGAGATACTCCCGCAGCCGCTCCGTGGCCCAGCGGCGGAACTGCGTGCCGCGCACCGAGCGTACTCGGTAGCCTACGGCGAGAATGGCGTCGAGGTTGTAATGATCGATGTTGCGGCTGACCTTGCGGTTGCCTTCCTGGCGAACTATCCGGAATTTCCGGATAGTTGCCTCCGGGTCAAGCTCCTGTTCCTCGTAGATGTTCTGCAGGTGTTCATTGATCGTACGAACATCCTTCTGAAACAACTCCGCCATCAGAGCTTGAGTCAGCCATAACGTGTCGTCGGCGAAGCGGCATTCGACGCGGGTACGCCCGTCTTCGGTTTCGTAGAGGAGGAATTCGCCGACGGTTTTTTCTGGCTGAGTCATAACATCAATCTCGCGAGTTCAGGATCGCTGCGAAAGAGCTTTCATCATTCACGCCATTGCGGATTCGCAGTAAACAGCGCGGATTCGAAGTTAGCCCAGGCGGTCGCTCGAAGAGTTTGGGCTTGGGCGCGTTTGGTTTCAGCTGCTGACGCGCTTTGCTGTAGCGCCTGCAGCAGATCCTGTTGATGGTTTGTTGGTAGAAGGGGAACAGGAAGGCTAGCAACCTCCCTGCTGTTGATCGATGCAAGATTCGTTGTCCGCTTGGCCTTGGAGCGAAAATAAGCTTGGCCGTACTCGCTGTTGATCACGGCCATCACAAACTCGGGAAGTAGCTTTTTCTGGTCGAGCCTGACCCGCAGCACATGGTTTTGATGAACGCAGTCTTCGATCTCTCCACGCCAAATAGCTCCGCGTCCTACAAGATCAGCGCTATTACCCTCGCAGAGGAGAATGTCACCCTCCTCTAGCCGAAACTTAGGCATCTCCTCATCGGGTACATTTATGTACTTGATCTCACGAAGATCCAAGATACCTCGCTGCACGTTCGCCACTCGAAGGTAAGGTCGAGCGTGTGTACTAGGTCGATTCGCGGGACACTTTTGAATGCCATAGGTCACTTTGCCAACGGAACCTAACGGAATCATCGGCCACATTGCTGAGGCCGTTTGGGGTTGAGCGATAGCGCGCAAGATGCCTTCGTGACTCCATCGTTCAACGTCCTTGAACCGCGCAATAAACACCGGCAACTCTGGCAGAGGTGGCGGCGGAGCGACACCCAGGGCTTCTTCGAAAGCCCGCAAGCCCGCCTGCTCAATGGTCTGTGCTTCCTGATGTAGCTTGGCAGCACGGGCGAGTGCATCTATATAAGTAGTGACCAAGGCCCGCTGCGCATCCAGTGACGGCAACGGGATCTTAAGGGCTTCGAACTGAGCGGGGCGAATCCGCGCTTTAGTCGTATTGCCCGAGCGTAGGCGCGATAGCCGTTGTTTGAAAGCGGTAGAGCGAATAACCAGCCGAATAAAGTCACCAGATACCCGCTCATGGTTGATCGAATACACCGGGTATTCGGCGCTGACGGCAAGGTGTCCGAGTTCATCAGGTACGATGCAGAGCGAACCCTGGGCAACGCGAATTTTTGATATCACCAGATCGCCGGAGTGCGCATAGAAAAGCGGCCCCTTGTAACCTCGCTTTTCCTCATCAGTTCGAATATGAAGATCACCGCCGAACGTGATTTTGGCAATAATGTTCAATTCATCGAGCGGAACAGTTGTACGGTCCACTGGAGCGACATTGCGCATGATGAAGTCGCTAAGGGAATATTCGGGAAAGGCACTTTGATGATTGCCTTCTTCGTCTTCGATCCAGCGTTCAATCTCCCTCCACCACCGGATCACGCAGCGGAGGGTACCGGAAAATTTGGTATTTCCTCCTGCGCGGCACCTTGAGCCAACCATGTCTCGAAGTTGCAAAAAGCCTCAAGCAATTGCGGCAGTTCGTTGGGCACGCCTTCTCCGGTTTCGCCGGTCGAGGTGATGCCCACCGCTTTGGGTGCGGCGACGAAAACCGCGTAGTCGAACAGCTCGCGAACCCGCGCCCATAGGGCAGCGTTGTGGGCTTCATCCACGGTGCGGTACTTGATCTTCAACTCGGACAGCAGCGCGTCGCTTTGTTTTTGTACTCTGCTCAAGGCAGCTTGCGCTCGGCGCTTGAGTTCAGCAGCGGCCTTCCTGTGCGCTTTGTCGGCCTCGCCTTGCCAGACGGGTTTGCCCTGCACCGTGGGGCCGATGGTCCTGGGATAAGCGGGCGGCTCGCCTCGTCGCCACGTGGGAAGGTTGCGGTTAATTCCGAGCGCCGCTAGTTTTGCCAGCAGGCTTACCGCTTCAGGGTCTTCGCCGCTGATGATGCGCGGGGCATAGTCGGCGTTCAGGGTGTCGCGTTGCCTATCGAACGAGGCATCCAGCTCGCTATGAGCTTGCGTCCAAGCCGCCTCCCAAGCCAGCGCGTCCGCCTCTGTGAATTTGCGCAAGAAGACCAGTGAGGCTTTGACCGTGGCGTTCGACGAGCGGAAGGTTTCTTCCGGCAGGCTCACCACGGCAAGCAGCTTGGCGCGGCCTTCGGCCCAGCGTCGCAGCCAAGCGAGCGAGGGATTGTTGAGATTGCCGTCGGGCAGAACAATGCCCATGCGGCCGCCGGGTTTGAGCAGGTTCAGGCAACGCTCGACAAAGATCAGCTCCGTGGGGCGGTTGTTCTTGCCCTTGCCGATTTCGAACAGATCAAGGATGGGCGTTTTTTCGGTGGCAGCCTGCAACAAGCGTTGGTGACTTTCTTCCCATGTTTCACCGTAACGTGCTTTGCAGCGGTACAGGTACTCAAGGTCAGTCGGTACGCGCGTTTCGTCGCTGGCGCCCACTTTTTGGTCCGACCCGACATTGGAGCCGAACGGCGGATTGGTCAGCACCAGGTCGAAGCGGCCGTTGAAGATGCCGTTAATGTCGAGCAAGCCGTCGTGATAATGGATGCCGCCGTGCCCGTCTCCATGCATGATCATGTTCATCTTGGCGGTGCGGGCAGCGCGTGGCTCCGCGTCAGTGCCGTAGATGCACTGCCAAGCGAGCCGGCCCACGCGGGTGTCTATGGGCTGATTGTCTTCGCCGCTTGGCAGCAGCTCTCTGTTAAAGAGGGCAAAAGCCTGTTCGATTTTCCGATGCTCTTCGTCTTCGGATAAACCGAGCGCTTCGATGCGTGCGCGCTCTTCGTCCTTTTGCCGCTGGATGTCGGCGACGATCTGTGCACGGACGTGTTCGAAGGCCCGGATAAGAAAACCGCCTGAGCCCGCGGCGGGGTCGCAAATTAGTTGTCCCTCTTGGGGATTGAGCATATCGACCATGAACTCCACCACCGGACGCGGCGTGAAGAATTGCCCCAACTCGCCCCGGAAGGTGGTGCCGAGAAAGCGCTCGAAAGCCAGACCCTTGATGTCGTCGCCGGTCTTGGAGAGATCGAAGCGTTCCAATTGTTTAACGATGCGGCGGAACGTTTCTTCCGAGATGTCGAGCTTGTCGGCGACCGTGAACAGGTCGTCGGCCTTGTAGTAGTCCTTGGTCAATTCGAACAGGCCATCGTGGACTAGCGGATCGTTTGGCATGCGCGAGGCAGCACGCCGGTCGAGGTATTCGGTGGTGAATGTGCCGTGTAAGCCAGAGCGCTCGACGTACATCTTGATGAAGAGAATCTTGGAGATGGTGTCGAAGGCGCGGCCAGGGTCCATCTTATGCACGTCCCGTAGTATGCTGTGACAGACGAAAAGCAGGTCCTGGAATTCCTTACGGTTGAAAGCGCGTAAGCGGCTCTTGATCTCTTCGATGCGCCGGGCGTCGCCCCAGTCGCTCGCTTTCGGGATTTCGTTGATGGGGACGAATTCACCGGGCAGACCGGGTACCAGTTTGAATACGGCAGTATGCCGAACATTATGGGCTATGAAGAATTCACAACCCGTAGCTCGTGTGTAGGACTCGCCCTGGTAGTAGTCGCGTTCCTGGATCTCGATCGTTTCCGTCTTACACTCCACTACCAAGACCGGTGTGCGGTTGACTGCCTTATCAGCCGCCGATTGCCAGATCACGATGTCGGCCCGTGGACTCTTATGGCCGTGCTGAGTTCGACGTTCCTGATCCATCTGGTCGAGGCTATAACCGTAGTGGTCGACCAGAGTACGAATGAAGCGCTGGCGGACGATCTCCTCTGGTTTGACGGTGATTTCGCGCCATTCCCGACGCAGGGGAATCCAGAGCCAATTGCCTTCCTGGTGCAAGGTGTCGGCAGATGCAGGAAATTGGGTGGCGGGCTGATGGGCAGGTTTTTTAATCTTTGCCATGCAGATGGTCTCTTGATTTCAGTCTTATATTTTTTCGGTACTGTCCAATTCCGACTTTTCCATCCGACAGTACAGCAAGGGCGCCGGTGTGCTTGCAGCGGTATTTCACTTCGAAGGAGATCGATTGCGTGCCGATCTCGGCCATCAGATCGACTTCGCGGCCTTGGCTTCAGTCCAATCCTTCTTTCAAAGGGCAATGTTATTGATTTAAGTCGTCATACTCTGCCAGGGAATGCCGGCATCCAGAGTACAGGGATTAGGATCCGGGCCGATCCCTTCCTTTACTTCTGGATTTCGGCAATTCCTGCCGAAATGACGGAATAGGCTTTAACAGCATTGTCCCAAAGGGAGAAGGCTTATAAACCCCTTTTCCAATTACAAAACGCTTGCTTTGGTCGCAAACCTTCAAAATGGCAAAAGTCGCTTGGGCTGCGATCTTCTCCTTGGGAGAAGCGATGGAGAAGAGGATTTTCGGCCTGTCAGGTTAATTCCAACTGGCGGATTAGGTTAATTATTGTCATGTATAGATTGCAATAAACAAACAAAAACGAAAATTCTCGCGAAATTCGAATATTTCTGATGCGGTGGCGGACGATGGCGAGCCGCGCCGGGCATCCACTTCGTCAATCCCAAACAGCTTATCTGTTCCAAAATGCAGCTATCGATACCGCCGCGACGCAAACC
Source organism: Methylocaldum sp. (assembly GCF_039794385.1). Classification (NCBI taxonomy): domain Bacteria; kingdom Pseudomonadati; phylum Pseudomonadota; class Gammaproteobacteria; order Methylococcales; family Methylococcaceae; genus Methylocaldum; species Methylocaldum sp. The sequence continues at coordinate 6,475 of NZ_JBDIVO010000235.1, forward strand.
ACAAGTTCAGCCGTCACGCCCGAACCGCAGCCTATCCAGCGCCGCCTCGATCCAGCCGAAGCCGATCCGTTCCTGTTCGAGACGGAGGGAAGGACGGATGCGGTTGTCGCGGAGGTCGTCGTAAAGCGCCTGTTCCTCACGGGTGAGGCGGGGAAGATCGCGGCGGACCGGCTGGGGTTCGGTCACCCATTGGGACGGGTGGGCCATCAGGGTTTCGCGGTCCATCAGGAAGGATTCGGCATGGGGAAGATAGGTCCGCAGTTGGTCCAGGATGGCGAAGCCGTGGGTGTCGATGTCGCCCCAGTAGTGGACGGCGCAGCGGTGCAGCCAGGCGGCTTTGGCCAGGCTGTCGAATCCGTACCCGGCGCCGAATACGACCATGCTGCGGGGCAGGTTCGGGAAGGCGAGGAAGTTGATTTCGTTTTCGGTGACGAATACGCGGGCGACTTTCGGATCGAGCAGGGCGAAAGTGTCGTGGTCCAGGGTGATGTCCTGGTCGGTGGTGCCGGGCAGCAGTGCCAGTTCGGGATCGAGGATGCGGAATCGAATTCGGACCGGCTTGTCGCGGAATCCGTAGCGGCGGCAGAACTGGCCGAGGCCGACGGCGTCGGCATCGATCGCGTCGGGCGGCAGGGCGAGGTCCAAGAGTTCCGACAGCACCGAGCGATGGGTTTCGATGAACTTGGTATGGACGCCCGGAATGTCGATTTGCCTGAGATAGACGCTCGGACGCTGGTGGGTCTGCAACCAGTCGACGACATCCAGGAGCAACGGCCAGTGATTGGCCAGTTCCAGGGCTTTCAAGGGATGCTTGGCCAGCCAGGGGAGCGCCGAAGACTGGCGGTTGCGGGTGATCGCCGCCAGCTCGGCGAAGCGCTCGGCGTCGCGGCGTTTTCCGATCAGGGCCAGCGCGTCGTCGAGCGTGTCGATCCAGATTTCGTCGGGAATCCGGTTCGCGCCGAGAACGCGGTGCCGCACCTCGCGCATCACGACCCGGTAGTGCGCGCCTTGCCTGAGGTCCGCAATCCACGTCCGCACCTGTTCGAACCGGTCCGCGAGTTCGGAGGACGAAGGTCCCTTGAGCGTCAGTCGCCGGGGGAACACGG
>NZ_JBDIVO010000236.1:0-7538 GCF_039794385.1 Methylocaldum sp.
GTCAAAGCCATTTTCGGCGGACATGTGACCGGGCATTACCGCGTCGGCCAGATCATGGTCGCACCCGGCGTGATCACCGCCCAGTCGGACGGTTTCCTCATACGAATCCAGGGACGCGGCGGACACGGGGCGAGACCGCACGAAGCGGTGGATGCGGTGGTGGTCGCCGGGCTCCTGATCGTGGCGATGCAAACCCTGGTATCCAGGGAGGTAAACCCGGTCTATCCGTCCGTGATCACCATCGGCCAGGTGAGCGCCGGCAGCGCGCCCAACGTGATCGCCGAAACGGCGACGCTCCGGGGCTCGATACGCACCACCCTGCCGGAGGTGCGGAAACATCTCCTCGAAGGTCTGGAACGCATGGCCAAGGGCATCGGGGATCTCCACAATGCCCGGATCGAGGTGATCGTCAACGAAGGCTATCCGCCGGTGGTGAATACGCTCGTCGAATCGGAAATCGCCCGCCGGGCAGCCGGGAAGATCGTCGGCGAAAAGGGGCTCGTGTCCATGGAATATCCCAGCATGGGATCCGAAGACTTCGCCTACTATCTGCAGGAAATTCCCGGCTGTTACGTAAGGCTAGGCGCACGCCGGGAAGGATGGGAACACATTCCCTTGCACAGCCCTGCCTTCGATTTCGACGAAGAGGTGCTGAAAATCGGGGCGGCATTCTTCGACCGGGTGGCACGCGATGCCATCGAGGCGTATGCATGACGACGAGCTAGAATTCTCCGGTTCGAAATCTCCCACCGTGGGAATCGAAATCGAATTTCAGCTGCTCGATCCGGACACGCTCGATCTGGTCGACGGCATACTTCCCCTGCTCCGGGACCACCCGGAGGAACCCCGCATCAAGCCGGAATTCACCCAGTCCACGGTGGAAATCAATTCCTGCGTATGTGCCGATATCGAAGAACTGCGGTCGGACGTTACCGGCCTGGTCAAAGAACTGAAGCGCCGCTGCGAAGGATTGCATTTCACGCTTTGCGGCGCCGGCACGCATCCCTTCTCGCTGCGTCCGGCGTCGGTGACGCCGCTGCCGCATTATGTCGAGATGGAGCAGCGCATGGTTTACCTGGCGCACACGCTGAAAACCTATGCGCTTCACGTCCATGTCGGGATGCCGTCGGGCGATGCCGCGGTCGTCGTGATGAGCCAGCTCAAGCCCTATCTGCCCGTTCTTCTGGCACTCTCGGCCAGCTCCCCGTTTTGGCAGGGCCAGGATACCGGTTTCGCCTCGTTCCGGCAGCGCATCCTGGCGGCGATGCGCGACTACGGCCTGCCGCCGAGCTTCACGTCTTGGCGCCAGTTCGCCCAGTGTTTCGAAAACCTCCGAACGGCGGGCGCCGTCCACGTGGTCCGGGACGTCCATTGGGATATCCGGCCCAGTCCCCATTACGGCACGCTGGAAGTTCGGGTGATGGATGTTCAGCCGACCTTGCGGGAAACTTTCATGCTGGCGGCCCTGGTCCAGACCCTGCAGGTTTATCTGCTGCGGTGTTGGGAGCAGGAAAAGCCGGCTCGTCCCGTGATGCCGCAACACTGGTGGGCGGAAAAGGAAAACTGTTTCCGAGCCTCTCATCGCGGGGTGGAGGCTGAGATCATCGTCGACGAGACGGGCCATGTTCGTCCCATCAAGGCGTTTACGCGCGAATTGCTGGCGAGCTTGGCGGAAACGGCCGAAGAATTGCGGACCAAAGACTGGCTCGATCAACTCGAAGCCCGACTCGACACCGGGCACAGCTACCTCCGTCAGCGAGCCGTCTTTTCCGAAACGCGATCCCTGCAAAAGGTGGCAGCGAGCCTGGTCGGAGAATTGGAAGCGGAACTGATCGAGCCATAGTGCGAGCTTCCGTCGACCGGTTTGCGTCAGGCCGGGCATTAAAGCGTTTCCCGGCAACTCATCCGGCTTTGGGTGATTGCGCCCCGAATTCCTGTCGACCGGACCTCGCGTCGATTTCCTAAACGGACTTATCCCGAATTTCCGTTCCCATCGGACCGCCTCGAATCGGCGGTGTTAATCAAATTTGACAATGAATCGGCAAAGGGCTTTTATTGTCGCGGGATCCGGTGAGTCCCCCATCAGTCTCGAACAAATCAGAAATGTATCGAGCGCACGGCTCGATGTGCGCACCGTCGGCTTCTGGTAAGAACAATAAAGCGCCATAAGTTACGACGGCTTGGATGGCGACGATGCCACCCGCCCTTTAAGTCAGGTTTACACGCTTTCGCTTCCTCGGCGACGGCAAATGCGCAACTTGGGGCTGCCTTCCCGGACCTTATGAACGGACATTCGCCAGAATAATAATGCTCGCGAGGACATCATGAAGACACTGACCTCATCCCTTCGCTCGGTACTTGGCTGCGGAACGGCCGCAATCATCCTCACCACGCTGATTTCCTGTACGGAATCCGGACAGGGCGGAAAACCGCCCGAGAAGCAGACACGCAGCTGGGCGGACGAACGCTCGGAGCGGGAAAAGCTTCAGACGGCCTATTTGAACGATTCCACCGTCAAGCGAATCTCGACCGACGACGCCGCTCGCACGCCCTGGTACAGCAACCGGTTGGGATACGAGTGGTTCAAGGCCTACCCTCTCAGCGTCAACGGCATACCTTATGTCTTCCTGCGCGCCCTGATCGAAACCTATCCGGAAATCTGGAACGGGGAAGGCTCGCTGGGAAATCTGGGATTCGGTCCCCATCCGGACGACTACGATCCCGCAACCGGCCAGCTGCTTCCTCCGGAACAGCGCCATCCCCTGCCTTACGGGCTTTTCACCGTCCAGGACCCCGCCGTTCCCGAGGACAAGCGTACGGACAACGTATTCTTTTCGTGCGGGGCCTGTCATACGGGGCGCGTGTACGTCAAAGACCGGGTCCAGTATCTCGTCGGCGCTCCCAATACCGAAATCGACGCGCAAGCCTACGCTCAGCTTCTCTACCGAAGCGGCAAGATGTTCATCAAGGTCGACAGCCCCGATCCGAGCCAGATAAAAGCCGATCCGGATCAGGTCGCCAAGATCGCATCTTTCCTCAAGACCAAGGTCGAAACGGACCCCGCCTGGTTCTACGGCGGACGGACGCCCGAGGAACGCTCGGCCGGCGCCGAACGCGCCAGGGTGCAGGTGGCGCGCGTATTGGACAATCTGCCGGGCACCGTGGCCGGACTGATCGCTTCGGCCAAGAAAACGGAACTGATGTATCACGCGCTGACCTCGAAGCTTTCCTACACCGAGAAGAACGGCCAAAAGGCGCCGGGGGTGTTCGGCCCGCGTCCCGGCCGCATGGACGCCTTCGGCATCGCCGCCGGATTGGTCGCACTGCATGCCAAGCGGGAAGGTTTCTTTGCGCGCCTGCCCGACGATCATCCGTTCTTCGCGGGATTGGAAAATCTGCCCCGCGAGGAGCGCCTGAAGCAGGCCGGTCAGCGGCTATTCGCGACCGCGCCCGAGTGGATGCCTCACGACCCCGGCGCATCCGACATCAAGAGCCTGTGGTTCTCTCGCGACCATGCCGCCGCCAATTGGGACGCCAACCAGGCCGCCGAGTCCCGGGTAATCGCCTCGGGGGTTTCCTCGGGAGGCGATCCGTCCAAAGTCGATGTCCGCATCCATGAACCCATGAATCCGTTCATCGACAATCTGCCGCCTACGCCCTATCCCTTTGCGGTCGATCTCGACCTGGCGGCCAAAGGCAAGCCGCTGTTCGAAGAAAAATGCGCGTCGGCCTGTCACCATGCGCGCAACGAGAAGGTTTACAACGTCGGCAGCGACATGAATCGGGCGACGCAGATCACGCCGACGGCGCGCCTCGGGCTGCTCGAACTGACCCGTGAAGCCTGCGAGCTGTACGTGGAAAATGGCGGCAGCGACTGGTGCCGGCCGAAACGCGGCAGCCGCGCCGGCGACGACGAAGCCTATTTCGGCATGCCGCGCGGCGACAAGTCGGGCTACAAGGCCGATGTCCTCCACGGTATTTGGGCCCAGGCGCCCTATTTTCACAACGGCTCGGTACCGACCCTGTGGCATCTTTTCCGCCCCGCCGAGCGGCCGGAGAAGTTCATTCGCGGCAACATCAAGTACGACGAAACCAAGGTCGGCTTCGTCTGGGACAAAGCGCCGCAGCTCGACGAATACGGAGCCGGCGATACGGTGCACTTCGCCGAGCACGATACGACGCTCCGCGGCAACTCGAATGCCGGCCATACCTACGGTAGCGAATGGTCGGACGACCAGGTCCGCGCCGTTATCGAGTACATGAAAACGCTGTAGGGAAGAAGGACTCATGGCCGGATCGAACTGGATGACGATACGGGAGCAGCTCTATGGACAGGGCTGCAGGCTCATCAAACTGATCAAGGCGGCGTTGGGAAACACGCCGAGTGACTCCGGGCCGGGAAAGACACCGGCCCCGACTCCGCCACCGGCTACTAGCTTTTTGCGTGAAGTGGCGGGTGCCGAAGAAGGCACTCCCCTGCCGTCTCCGCCGCCGCCGATGCCGAACCCGAATGATCCAAAATACGCGGACGATCCCGGCGCCTACGAGAAGGACAAGCAAGCGGCGGAGACGGCCGCCGCGGCTTTCGCCACGGCGGCGAAGGCACGGGGCGGGGCCGTGGCGCAGGTGATCTCCAAATGGCTGGTGACCGCGCCTTATGCGATGTTCCAGGAGCTCTTGGCGCAACCTAGGGACGCCATGCCGATCTTCAAGCCGGCCATCGGTCCCGTGATCGTCATGCGGCATCCGGAAGTCATCCGCTGCCTGGAGCGTACCGACCTGTTCACCGTGGACCCTTACGCGGCGGAGATGGCGCGCGCCACGGACGACAAGACCAAACACCCGGAAGCATACTCCCACTTCATGCTCGGCACCGACCGGGACGATCTCTACCGGCTGGACGACGTGATCCTGCGCCGCGCCGTGTCGCGCTCCGACGAGGAAACGCTTTCGCGCCTGACTCGCGACGAGGCCGAACGCTGGACGCATCGGGCGCAAGCCGAGGGGATCGGCGAAATCGACGTGGTACCGACGCTCGCGAAATTCGTGCCGCTTCGGATCGTCGGCGATTATCTGGGAGTCCACTATTACGATTTCGGAACGCCGTCCGTGCTGCCCGGCCTTCGCGGGGGCGACCGCTTTCCGCTGGACCCGGACCTGCAAGCCGTGTTCTCGTTCGGCAAGATTACGGAAGGCATCGTACCCACGGCGGACGACCTGTTCATCTGGGTCAAGGATGCATTCCGCAACATCTTCAACAACTTCAGCCCGGCCCATCCCTTATTCGCCGAATTCCGCGAACGCGGCGTGATCGCGACCGAGTATCTGAGCGCCTACGTATTTGCCTTGCTCAAGCACTACAAGGAACGGCTGCGGCTGGGCGAAACAGTCCCCGATACCATGCTGACTCGGCTCTTGCGAATGCAGCTCGAGCTCGAGCGGGACGGCGAGACATTGACGGACGAGTTCGCAGCCCGCCTCGGCACGCCCTTGACGAAAGACGAGCTGGCGAAACGCCTTTCCGATTCGATGATCCGGTCCAACGTGTTCGGCACGGCGGTCGGCGCGGTGGTGAATCCCCAGGAAGCCACAGCCCGGATCCTCGACTCCATGCTCCGCCTGAAGGATGGCGAATACGAGGTGCTGAACGGTTCCAGCTACGAACAGGCCGTACGTTTGGCGAACATCGAGCCGGATAGCCCGGATTATGCCGAAAGCCTCGCGGGACTGCGCAAATACGCCCTGGAAGCCTTGCGCCTGCAGCCGCAGGGCGAAGTCTTGTTGCGGCTGTGCGTGAAGGACAATACCGAACTCGGCGGCGTTCCCCTTCGCGCCGGAACCCTCGTGTTCGCGGCCTATGCCGCGGCAATGCGGGATCCCGAGACGGTGCCGAACCCGCCAGCCTTCGACATTACCCGCGACGAACGGCTGGTCCCCTACCTCGGCGATCGCGAACGCGCCCATGAGGCGCCGCAAAGTCAGATCTATCTGCAGCACGGCTACGGACGGCATAAATGCCTCGGACGCTATGCCTCGGAGATAACCATGCGCGAATCGCTGCGCGCCATGCTGCGTCTGGGCTCGCTGGAACGCCGCGGCTCGCTCGAGATGGATGAGCAGAATTTGTATGCGACGAGTCTACGGATCGGATTCCGCTAGACGCCACAAAGGCGGATGCGCTGCGTCCGCCTCCTTCCGCACCTCATAATCCGCGTTCGCTCAGATCGTCCCGTACGATCTTCAGCATGGCGCCGATGGGTCCTTTGTGCGGACTTCGGATCAGGTTCAACAAGCGTTCGTTGAGCTTGATCACGTCCCAGCCGACGCGGCTCACGATCCAGTTCATGGACAGACGCTCGAGCTCGGTGTCGATGAGCCGCTTCACCACCGCGTCGGTCCGGCGTCTTAACAGCCGTTCCAGGACTTTCATGTCCGGACGTCGGTTCACCGGCCATTCCGGCAAAGGTTCCTCGACGCCGAGAGAATCGGTCAATGGAATAATCGGCAGGAGGTCCATACCCGCTTCGTTCTTGAACCGGAGTTTTTCTTTGAGCGTCGGCGGCCAATCCCGAAACAGCGGGTTGTCGTACGCCAGGCCGAACGTCCGCCGGAGGAATTGCTGGCAGTTGCGGCGACCGAGGCGATAATCGTGCTGCCGGTACGCCTCGCTCAGAAATCCGGCGAATCCGCCCAGCCCGCCGGTGGCGAGCGGATAACGCGCGCGCTGCTCCTTGCCATCCCTGATTTCGGTGCGCGTAGGCGCGATGAGAAAACGGCTGAAGACGCTCGGATCCCGAGCCAGCTCCAACTCATCTTTCTTGAATCGCAGCTCCGACAAAACTGCGGAAATCAATGCGGGCAGCGTTCCGAGAAGGCGAAGACTGGACTCCGGATCGTAGCGGAGATCCAAAACCGACTGATTCGGAAACGGATCGATCATAAGAATCGCGCGCTTCGCATCCTCGGCCCCGCGCGGGCTGCGATTCGCCGAGCCGGCAAGGCAGCGGCGCGCGATCTCGAAGGGTTCGTTGTTGGCGAGACCTCCGTCGATATTGGCGAACCGATACTCCCAGCGATCGATGTCCGTCTCCTTCAACTCGTCCGGCCACATCGGCGGAATTTCCTTTTCGACTTCGCACACGCAACGCTGGCTCCGGTCGCACTTGGGCTCCTGGGGAATGCTCCAGCGGCGGCGGTTGTAGTTGCCCGCCGAGCGCGTCAGGCTGCGAGCCGCCAGAGCGGCGGGAAACGCCGAGCTCGCCAGCGCGGCTTCTTTCAAGAGCCTCCAATTGCCCTCTTCCTGCTCCTCCCGTCCGAGCGGCACGGAATCGTTCCACTTCGATGCTTTGTCGGTCGGGCTGAGCGAAAAATGCATGTAATCGGCGTGCTGAGACATGCCGTAGTCGCGGTCCTGCTCGGCCGAGAAACGGATGGAATAAGGCACGCCTCTCAAGTTCGTGACGCACAGGATCACATCCAGTGGATCGGCCATGTACTCGGGCCACGGGGCTCCGGACCATGCGGTGGCCAGGGCGTTC
>NZ_JBDIVO010000237.1:0-7467 GCF_039794385.1 Methylocaldum sp.
GATTGGGAAAGGATTGCCGACCTACGAAAGCTTGAATCGATCTACCCTAGCCGAAGGCGCCAACGACGTCCGCCAAGCCTGTTTTGCCGTACGAGCGAGATGAAAACGCTTTAAGCGGTTCAGCAGGGGTCTTCCTCCGAATCATGGCGGCGTCGCCGAGAAGGTCCGTGGCGCCAATACCGGCTCGGTGGCGAACTCCTGGGGCAACTCGCCCGTCAGGCTGTTCAGGAAGGCCACCAGGTCGCTGACATCCTGGTCGGTAAGCTCTTTGCCGAGTTGCACTTTGCCCATGACGCGCACCGCTTGCGGCAGGGTGGCCACCGAGCCGTCATGGAAATACGGCGGGGTCATGGCCACGTTGCGGAGGCCAGGGACCTTGAAGAGATACTTGTCGGCGGGATTCCGGGTTTCCTTGAAACGCCCTTCGTCGATCGACGGACTGCCGGTCTCCGTCCAGTAATCCCCGAACATCCCGAATTTCCGGAATGCCGATCCACCGACAGCCACCCCGTTATGGCAGGAGACGCAGCCGAGGTCGATGAAGGTCTTCAAGCCATTCCGCGCTTGAGGCGTCAGGGCCTTGGCATCGCCTTTGAGATAGGCATCGAAGGGCGACGGCGTCACCAGGGTGCGCTCGTAGGCGCCGATGGCCTTGCCCCAGTTCTCCGGCTTCACCGGCTCCGGATCGTTCGGGAAAGCTTGTTTGAACTCGGCTTCGTAGCCCAGCGCCTTGAGCTTCCGGATCACGGCCGCAGTTTCGGGATTGCCGAAACTGGTCTGTCCCGTCAGCGATTTCATGGCCTGGTCCTCCACGTCGGCGCGATTGCCGATCCAGAGTGCCTTGAACTGGAGCGCGGCATTGAGCACGGTGGGCGCGTTGCGGGCGTTCAGGCGATGTTCGGCGCCGATCGATTTAGGCAAGGCGTCGGTTCCGTACAGGCCGGGACGATGGCAGGTCTGGCAACTCACGGTGCCGTCCAGGGAAAGCCGGGGATCGAAAAACAGCTTCCGGCCCAGTGCGACACGCGCGGGATCGGTCGGGAACTCTTCGGTCGCCATATCCTTGGGGAGCGGTTCGAACAGCTGCCTGGCCTTTTCCATCAAAGGCTGCCCCGCCTCCTGGGCGTGAACCGTAACCGCGAGAAGAGCCGCTGCCCAGGGGACGCCCCGTGTCCGGCGGGCCAACGATGAAACGGAGCGGCGTCCTTTCACGGGACCGCCGTCGCGATGGTTGAGCCGGCTGTTCATAAGGTGATGACCCTGTCGCTATCGACCACCCATTCCGCAAGCTCGGCCATGGTGGACTGGCGTGCGCCTTCGTAGTAAGGCTGGTTCTTATGGATACCGCATCGGGCCATGCAGGTTCCGCAAACTTTCACGGTCACGCCTCTTGCGATCAACTGTTTGAGCATCATGACGAGGTCCTGGTCGTAAGCTTCCGGAACTTTACAAGCGTCCCGCGCCATGTCGACGGCATCGTTCATCAGAAAAATACGCACATCCTGACTGGCTTCAAGCAGTTTCCCCGCCAGCCGCAGCCCATTCCATGTCACGTCGGTGCCGTCATAGGGCGGCCTGTTGAAAATGATGAGTACCTTCATCGTCCATCCCTCCGTTCGTGGTGTCCGCCAAGAAAGCGATTTATCTCCTTAGACAGATATCGCTTGTCGGGGCCTCGCACAACCCCGGCACGATATATTATCGATATCCGATAACGGATTTCGATAGTATGATTTCGCCTCGGACCTGAATGCAATCGGAGAACATCCCATGAAGTCGTTTGACCCGTCTCACCGTGCTGAACTCGACGCGCGATCCGTTCGATACGGAATGGTCCTGACGGTCGCCGGCGCTGGCGTGAGGTGAAACGATGAGCGAACCACGGATCCAGACCACTGGCTCGCCTCGGCTCCAACGGCAATTGGGGTTGTTCGGCGCAATCATGATGGGCCTGGGCGCGATGGTTGGCACGGGCGTTTTCGTGAGCATCGGCATTGCGGCGGGCATCGCCGGGCCATCCGCGATTCTGGCGATCGTGCTGGCGGCCCTGGTTGCCATCTGCAATGGACTCGGCAGCGCCCAACTCGCCGCCAGCCATCCCGTCAGCGGCGGCACTTACGAGTACGGCTATCGATACCTCAATCCCTGGCTGGGCTTCACCGCCGGTTGGATGTTCCTGATTGCCAAGTCCGCCTCCGCTGCCACCGCCGCCCTGGGTTTCGCCGGTTACACGCTGGGCGCCTTGGGCCTCTCGCAGGATTATCTGGTCCTTCTGGCGCTGGCGGCGGTGATAGCGCTCACGCTGGTTGCGCTGAGCGGCATCCACCGTTCAAACGTGACCAACGTCGTCATTGTCTCGATGACCCTGCTGAGTCTGCTTTTCTTCGTCATGGCCGGCTTGTCGGTCACATCGGGGGCCAACTTCACGCCGTTTTTCGCCCCGAGCGCGGACGAAACCGGCCCTCTCGGCGCATTGTTTCACGCGGCCGCCTTGATGTTCGTGGCTTACACGGGGTATGGACGTATCGCTACCTTGGGCGAGGAAGTGCACGAACCGAAGCGCACGATTCCCACAGCGATCATCCTCACCATGATCGTGACCATGGTGCTCTATATCGCCGTGGCGGCGGTCGGCGTCGGAGCCGCTGGAGCCGAGGGGCTGAGCGGTGCGGCGACGGATGCGACGAGCACACAAGCCGCACCGCTGGCCGTGGCCGCGCGGCAGTTTCCCATCCCTTTCAGCCCGCACATTCTGGCGATCGGTGCCGTGACGGCCATGTTGGGCGTGCTGCTCAACCTGATTCTGGGACTGTCGCGCGTGCTGCTGGCGATGGGCCGCCGCCGCGATATGCCGGTCATTTTTGAACGCCTCGATGAAGCCAAGACGACGCCTTACTGGGCCGTACTGGCGGTAGGTGTGGTTATCGGCGGGCTCGTGCTGATCGGCAATGTCAAAACGACGTGGTCATTTAGCGCATTCACCGTCTTGATCTACTATGCCCTGACCAATGCCGCGGCGCTGCGGCTGCCTGCCGAGCAGCGGCTTTATCCGCCCTGGGTCGCGGGACTGGGATTACTGGCGTGTCTGTTCCTGGCGTTCTGGGTGGAGCGGCAGATTTGGCTGACCGGTTTAGGACTTATTGCCGCCGGTCTCCTCTGGCACGCGGTCGCGAAGCGGCGGCATGACGCTTCCAGCGCATCACGCCGATCATCCGGCTAGGCACCGCACCCGACTCACTCCAGACGCCGCTACGCTCCACCTTCCGGCAGCCGGCGGGCCGGGTCGATGATCGAAAACGAATGAGCAAATTGTATTACGACATATTCCTCGCCTTCGTCCGAGTCCACCTGCTTCACCACGCCGCCGAGGAGCCCTTCTACGGCGCAGCGATGTTGGAGGAACTTCAGCGCCACGGCTATCGCCTGAGCCCCGGCACGCTCTATCCCATTCTTCATGGCCTGGAGAAGGCGGGCTATCTCAGCGTCGAGCGAACCGTGGTGGGCGGCAAGGCACGCAAGTACTACCGGATCACCGACCAGGGCCGGACCGCCTTGAAAGAGGTCAAACCCAAGCTGCGGGAACTGGTGGAAGAAGTGCTGGGTGATCTCGGACCGGCCGGAAGGCCCGATCCGTCCGAGTAACATCGGGTGAACAGCGGCATGACCAGGTTCATAGCAGCAGCCACCGAACCAGCCGCACCGGTCTACGGAACAGATACCCAGCGCCTCTGGGATTTGCGGAAAAGGCCAAGGCCGAAGACGATGAGAAGGATGCTGACCTTAACCGCGAGCAACAGCAGCGCGGCCACGCCCATGAGCGTCTCTCTCGCGATCTTCGGCCGTGTCCGCGGGCCGTTTCACGAGCCGCGGACGCTTAGCGCCCGGCGCCGCTGGCGACTTCGCTCATTTTCGCCAGGGCCTGATCGATAGTGAAGCTGGCCGCCTTCTGGCCGGTCAGGTAGGGGAGCAGGTTGTAGCCGTCGATATGGACCCTGAAGGTCTTGCCCGCCGCCTGGTGGCCTTTCTTGCACTTTTCCACGACATCCGGCTCGCCAGCCGCCGCGAGAAACGTCGGCAGCCAGTCGTGGTGCTGGACGATTTCGTTGGAGACCATGCCCGCCGGGATTTTGCCGGGCCAGCGCAGCAACACCGGAATGCGGAAGGCGCCCTCCCGGTTGGAGTTCTTCTCGTTACGGAACTCGTCGTCGCAGGTTTCCATACGCTTTCTGGCCAAGGGGGGCCGGTGTCCTCGATTCGAGAGGGAGCCGCTTCGGCGTCGGTCACAACACCTTGTCTTCCTTCATCTTGGCGATCAGCGCTTCAGCCAGCTCCCGGGTCACTTTGGTGACATCCTTCGGGTCGATCGACTCGCTGATTCCCGACCACACCGCTTGCTCGCGCTTGATGTCCCACAGCGTCGACTCGATGGTCATAACGTCATACGCGTGGATTTCGGGCGCGGCCGCCCAGGTTGCCCCGTACCAGCCGTAAAATCCTGGACCGGGTCCGACGTAACCGGGGCTGACGTCCACCTTGCGTTGCACCCGGAGGACCCGTGTGACCAACACCGAATCGGCGCCGGTTTTTGCAACCGCCTGCTTGATTCTCTCTTTCGGCAGGGGGCCTTCTTCCGGCAGCAGCGAATAACTCGCCGAGGCTTCGGTTCCGGATGTGCGCAGCGCCTGTACGAAACCGTCCTCGAACAGACGTCGGTTCGCATCGCTGCGGCTGACGCCGATGACCAGGACCTTGCGAAACGGCACATCGCTGAACTGCGGGTCCTTCCAGGAATCCTTGAGGTGCGTCGTCGCGCAGGCGGCCACCAGCGCCGCTACAAGCCACAACAGACTCAAACCCAGTCTTGAATTCGGACGATTTGTTGCCGGTCTCATTCCAGCTTCGACCATCCCTGTACTCCTTAATTCTTTGTCTTGCATTCCGCTTGAAAGTTATAGCCAAACCCGACATCAGCCTCTAACGGACCTCGGTCCTGTAATAGCAGACCGCACCCGCTTGGATACACCCGCACACGAGTTATTGATCTCAGTCCAGGCCTTGAACGCGTGCGCATCGAACGCTTATTCAAAATTGCTTTCAATCTTTCAATGGGGAATCAACTTTGTAGGGTGGGTTAGGCCGCGAGGCCGTAACCCACCGGGCGGCCTCTAATCGGTGGGTTACGCGGAGCCTGTCCTGAGCGGAGACTAGGGGCTAACCCGCCATCGATGGGTTTCGCTTCGCTCTACCCATCCTACGATGAATATTCACTCGAATGCCGAATGGAATTACTCGGCTCACTCGGAAAATGGAAACACCCGCTTCCAGTCCCGCTTCATGTCCACCACCATCCAGCCGCGAGTCTTCGCCTCGTCTAGCGCTTGGTCAAGCCGGCCGACGGACGACTCGCGGTCGTAGGCCCACTCGCGCTCGGCGTCGGTATGGTGGACCAGCGCCATGAGCCGCGCCCCTTCGCCACCCGCCGTCCATTGAAGCATCTGAAGGTCACCGTCCGAATTGCCGAAGGCGGCGATGGGCCGTCGCCCGATGAACTTGTGGATGCCCACCGGCTTGCCAGCCCGGTCGTCGACGAAATCCACCTCCGGCAGCCTTACCAGCACCGGCTTGCCGTCGCGCAGTTCGAACTTCGTCTCGATGCTGCTCCCCACCACCTGTTCGGGCGGAATGTCGTAGGCTTTTTCGACCCAAGGCCGCATGAAATCTATCCCGCCGCCCGAGACGATGTAGGTCTTGAAACCGTTGGCGCGGAGGTGGGCCAGCAGTTCCCGCATGGGCTGGTAGACCAGTTCGGTGTAAGGCCGCCCGAACTTGGGGTGCCGGGCCTCTGCCAGCCAGTCCTCGACGATGGCCGCGAACTCGGTCGTGGTCATGCCGGCATGGGTGGCCATGACCAGTTCGACCAGCCCCTTGTCGCCGCGGGCCGCGAGTGCCGTCAGATCGTTTTCCAGCGCGGCCTTGAACGGCTGCCGCTCCTTCCATTCGGGATGCTGCGGGGCCAGCGCCTTCACCCGGTCCAGCGCGAACAGTCCCTGGAAATACAGCGGCTGCTCGGCCCACAGGGTGCCGTCGTTGTCGAACACGGCGATGCGCTCGGTAGGTGGAACGTAATCGGCGCTCTTCCTGTCGGCCACCTTCTTTACGAACGCCAGGATGGCTTGCTTCGTTTGGCCGTTGTTCCAGGACGGCAGCGGGTCGGCGGCTTTCCGCACGGCGAGGGCGGCTCCATTCGTCAACAGGATCAGACCCAGGAAAAGAACGAACGGCCGAAACATGAGCCGGAAGGAACGATGAGCATGGGCGGCTTCTCCAATCAGTCTTCAGTCCATCCGTGTCGGACATGGGTGCATGCCCAAACTACCCGTCTCGATGTCTACCAATAGCCCGTCAGCCCGAGGAACGGACCGCTCAGGGTCACATCGGTTTCGATGATGCGCTTGCTCACGTCCAGGCGCAAGGCCTTGTAGCCTGCCTCGATCGAGGCAGGCATGCCGAACAGGGTGGTGCGGTAGCCGACCAGCCCCAGCACGGATCCGGCGAAGTCGATGTTGTCAACGCCGAAGCCGCCGCCGTTGCCGTCCACCAGGACGAACCATTTCGGGCTGAATTGCACCGTGAACCGCGCGCCTATGACCGGACTGGTGAGGCTCTTGCCGGTCGAGGCGCTGCCGATGCCCCTGAACTCGACCTGATTGTCCAGCCAGAGGGTGCGTCCGCCGGCATAGAGCTCGAGCATGTTGGAGCGCGGTTTCTCGTCCCAGTGGGCGATGCGTTCCGAGGCGGCCGGGCCGAACACGCGGTACATGGCACCATACTCCATGACGCCCAACTGGCTCGACAAGCCTCTGCTGATGCCACGAGCGAACCGGGGCTCGAAATCCAGATCCACGTAATTGCCGTCCAGATAGAACCCCAGCCGCTCGTAATGCGCTTCGAGCCGTCCCATGAAGGCCAGCGGGAAGTTCCTGAGCTCCTCGGCGATGTCGATGAAGGTGGAGTCGACCGACTTGTTGAACGGCCCCGCGGAAAACTTGCCGTCCACGCCGGGCAGCCATGCGTAGAGCGTGAGGTTGAAGGCCCAGGGATTTTGGCTAGCGTCGCTTTCCGCCGCCGCGCTGTGGAAGCTTGGGACCGCTGCCAAGGCCGCCACAAGGGGCAAGGGTTTGTAAGACGAAAAAAAGCCGGGGTTGACGGTCATGCAGGATCTCCTTATCCAGTTCTGTTGCGTGGCTCAACGGTTATTAATCAGGCCCGTAAATACCATCCTGGTATTTCGGGCCGCCGCCCAGGCCCGGTACACGCCCGGCCTGGGCTCACGCGGCTTATCGCCGCGCCGGGGCATCCCTGCCCCGGATTAACCCGGCCTATATTTATAGGCCGGGTTAATAAATCAGCTCCCTTATTCCCAATCGCTTTCGGTCAGGCATTCATTTTCGTTGGATTGGCTAGGCA
>NZ_JBDIVO010000238.1:0-7464 GCF_039794385.1 Methylocaldum sp.
GGATACGTCGACGGCATAAGGCTGCACCGTCCGCAAGGCTTCCACGACGTTATCAGGAGCAAGCCCTCCGGCCAAGATCACCGATCGGCGGAGTTCCTTCGGAATCAAGTCCCAGTCGAAGCGATGACCGGTCCCCCCCTTGGCATCCGAATGCCATGCGTCCAACAGAAAACCTGCCGCATCCGGATAAGTATCCACAATTGTCGTCAGATCTGTTTCCGACCGCATCCTTACGGCCTTGATATAGGGTTTTCCGAAACGGCGGCAGTAATCCGGGCTTTCATCACCGTGAAACTGAATCAGATCGATACGTACCTGTTGCAAAATCTCGCGGACGACAACCTCGTCTTCATCGACGAACAACCCGACCACCGTGGCGAATGGCGGCAAAGCAGACACGATGCTTTGCGCCGTCTCGACGTCGAGATTTCGTGGACTTGGCGGATAAAAAACCAAACCGACGGCGTCGGCGCCCAGTTGAACAGCTATCAAGGCGTCGTCCGGGCGGGTGAAGCCGCAGATTTTAACGCGAGTTCTACGGAAGGGATACGGAAATTTCACTCGCTTTCCGAAGGAGTATAACGACTGGCGTCTTCCGGCAGATAATCGAATATCGGATGACGGGGTAAACCGAAATGGGGAGGGTAATAAACACCGCCTAAGTATAACCCGTCGGCCGGCGCCGTAACACCGGCGCACTTTCGGTCTCGGGCCCCGAGAACCTCGGCCGCCCAATCCGGGCGCTGCTTGCCCGATCCAACCTCCATCAAGACGCCTACGATATTCCGAACCATATGATGCAGGAAAGCATTGGCGCACAGCTCGATGATCACCTTATCGTTTTCCCGGCGCACGTGGATGAAATGCATCCGGCGCATGGGACTCTTGGATTGACAGTCCTGGGCTCGGAACGAGGAAAAATCATGTTCCCCGATCAGATTGTTTGCCGCCTCCTGCATGGCTTTCTCATTGAGCGGATGAAAATGCCAGGTGAGTTGTCGTCTGAAGAGCGCGGACTTCATCGGGCGATTCAGGATGACATACCGATAGAATCGAGCGATGGCGCTGTAGCGCGCATGGAAGTCCTCCGGAGTCTCTTGAACCCAGAGGATACGCACGTCTTCGGGAAGCGCCGTATTAGTCCCCATCAGCCAGGAATACGGCTTACGGTACACCTTGGTATCGAAATGGACGACTTGCTCCAAGGCATGCACGCCCGCATCCGTCCGGCCAGCACAGATGACGCGAATCGACTCGGCCGCAACGCGGCTTAGAGCGTCTTCGACCGCGCCCTGGACGGTAAGCTTCCCCTTTTGCCATTGCCAACCGGAGAAGGCTTGACCGTCATACTCGATACCCAAGGCGATACGCATCGTTTTAGAAATTATTTGTTTAACAAGATAACAGGAAAGAACGTTCCGCTATCAGTCCAATGTTACCATCTTGAAACAATCGCGGCCGAAACGGGCCTACTGAAAAGCATCGAAAAACGACTGAGCACTCTTTAGGCAGGCTAGCGTTAAATGACCGGTTGTCGTTACACTGAAACAGAAACGAGAACAAAGTCCGTATTTAGGGTTTCTTAGCATTATGGCAGACACAGCAAAGCTCGAACTGGACGGCAAACGGTTCGATATTCCCGTCGTCGTCGGTACCGAGAACGAAAAAGGGCTGGATATCACCCGGCTCCAGGCATCGACCGGTTACATCACCGTCGATCCCGGTTACGCCAATACAGGCTCCTGCACATCCGCCATCACCTACATAGACGGCGACAAAGGAATTCTCCGCTACCGCGGGATCGACATTGCCGAGCTCTGCGAGAAGTCGACGTTCATGGAAGTCTGCTATTTGCTCATTTACGGCGAGTTGCCGAACGCCGAGCAATTTACGAAATTCAAGGACAAGGTCCTTTTCCACTCGCTGATTCACGAAGACATGAAGAGCTTCTTCACCTCGTACCCCGGCCATGCCCATCCCATGGCCATTCTTTCGGCAATGGTGTGTTCCCTCTCGGTTTATCATCCGGAACTGTTGAAACCGGATCAGTCGCCGCACGAGCGGGACCAAACCATTACCCGGCTCCTGTCCAAAGTGCGTGTGCTGGCCGCCTTCGCCTACAAGCGATCGGTGGGTGAAGCTTTTGTCTACAGCCGTCCGGAACTGGACTACCTCTCCAACTTCCTGCACATGATGTTCACGACGCCGGTCAAACTGTACGAGCCGGACGAGGTGACGCGCAAGGCGCTGGACGTATTGTTCATCCTGCATGCCGACCACGAGCAGAATTGCTCCACCTCGACCGTTCGCATGGTGGGATCTTCCAAGGCCAACCTTTTTGCATCCATTTCGGCCGGCATCTGCGCCTTGTGGGGTCCGCTGCACGGCGGCGCCAACCAGGCTGTGATCGAAATGCTGGAGGCGATCGCGGCCGACGGCGGAAACTACAAGAAATTCATCGACAAGGCCAAGGATAAAAACGATCCATTTCGACTGATGGGGTTCGGACACCGAATCTACAAGAATTACGACCCCAGGGCGCAGATCATCAAAAAGCACTGCGACGAAGTACTCGGAAAGCTGGGCATTCACGACCCGATTCTCGAAATCGCCAAGGGCCTAGAGGAAGTGGCGCTCACCGATCCCTACTTCATCGAGCGCAAGCTTTACCCCAATGTCGATTTCTATTCGGGAATCCTCTACCGTGCCATGCGGATTCCGACGAACATGTTTACCGTAATGTTCGCTTTGGGAAGACTGCCTGGCTGGATTGCTCACTGGAAGGAAATGATCGAGGAACCCGGCATGAGAATCGCACGGCCCCGCCAGATATACATCGGCGAACGGCAACGGGCCTATAAACCCATGAACGACAGGTAGAATCCGTCTTCGAATTATGCTTTGCTCCCGGTCCGACGGGGACATCCGAACCGGGCGCGTAGCATCGGCGCTTGCCCGCCATTGACCGCTTCCGAACGCATCGCCCACCGGCAAAGCGGCCGCTGACGTTTACCGGTTCGGACTTCCGGCTTCTTTCGATCGCCTTGGGGCAACCCGATGCTGTTTATTGAGTCAAATTTGATACAAGGGTTATCGTATCGCCGTCTTGAATCGAAAATCGCACGTCATTGCCTGGCTTGCTTCCCACTTTCTCGTCCTGTCCTTTCTTTCCGCGTCAGCCGCCGAAGAAAGCCTGTGCAAACCTGAATCGGCCCCAGCGGCCGCATCGACTCCCGTTCGTTCGCCGACTCGGGTATTGCTTATTCCCCTCTTAAGAAAAGATCCGGATTCCGCGGAAAACGAACGCTGGCCAGAACGCCCGGCGGCGG
Source organism: Methylocaldum sp. (assembly GCF_039794385.1). Taxonomy (NCBI): domain Bacteria; kingdom Pseudomonadati; phylum Pseudomonadota; class Gammaproteobacteria; order Methylococcales; family Methylococcaceae; genus Methylocaldum; species Methylocaldum sp. The sequence continues at coordinate 3,330 of NZ_JBDIVO010000238.1, forward strand.
AAATCGAGGCTTTTTATCGAACCAGCTTCTCCGCACAAGTCACTTGGTTGCGGGATGTCCGCAAATGGGAAGACTACTACCGCAAGGCCGATATGTTGGCGCAGCGCTCGGCGCCTTTCGACCGAGTGATTCTTATCGGACACGGCGGATATGACGGACCGATTCTGAACGGTCATATCATTCAGAACGCGCTCACCATCGAGGGAGATCACGCTAAAGCGACCCGGATCGTCGAGGCGCAGCCCGGAGTTGCGGAGATTTTCACCGTTACCTATGACATCCGCCAGAATCGGGAATTCAGCAGCTTCATGGACGGCCGTTGGAAAGAACTTTCCCGAAAAGATTCTACGGAAATCAGAAATATTCTGATAAGCAAAGAGCGCAGACTCCAACCCTTGGATACCGCTTGCCTGCAGCGCCAATGTTCGGCCGCGATGCTGGCCTCCATTCCGAACGATACCGATCGGGATCTCAAGCGCGCAGCCTGCGAATCCATATGCAGAGTTCCGCTCTTCGTTTTGCGCTCATTCGAAGAGCTTAGCCCGGAGCGGTTTCGAAACTTCGTCCAAAGTTTGCGTTCTCTCGTCAAGCCGAACGGCTTGATCGTGCTCGGCATGTGCAATCCGGGCAGCAGCGTACCGGAGAGAGAATCTCCCTGGGATGTCGGCGGTGCCTTGGTACACTCGAAGCTTGCCTCCGGCCCTCATCAAACCTATGTACACTTGCTCGCTGCCGCGACCGGGCGGAGCGTAGCCGGCCCCATCGGCAAGACCAGCGCCGAGGATGTCGTGAACCGGGTAACGCTGTTCGAAGAACGGCGACCCCAACGATATCTGCGCATTGTCGCTCCGACCGAACGCTGCGCTCCCTGAATTTCCCGCAACGATCGTCCAGCGGTCTCGATTGCTCCGGATTCGGTGCGACAAACTACTTCTGCGCGTAAAATTCCTGTTTTTTCCTGTCCCACACTCCGATGGCTTTAATCACCTTCCGCAATATACACGTCAGCTTCGGTCAGCCTCTGCTGGACGGCATCGGCTTTTCCCTGGAAAAAGGCGAGCGGGTATGCCTCGTCGGGCGCAACGGAGCGGGGAAATCCACGTTGCTCAAACTTTTGACAGGCGATTTGATTCCGGATGAAGGGGAAATCATCGATCAAGAGGGCTTGCGCATCGCCCGGCTCGATCAGGAAGTCCCGCTGGACGCCACCGGCAGCGTGTTCGACGTCGTTGCAGGCGGGTTAGGCGATACGGGCGAGTTGATCCGCCGGTTTCATGACGTATCCCATCGCGTTGCGAGCCATTCCGACTCGAAGTCCTTGGCGGAATTGGAGCAATGCCAGCACGCGATCGATGCCATCGGCGGCTGGGATCTCCACCGGAAAGTCGAATCCCTGCTGTCTAAGCTCGACCTGCCGGTGGATACCGATGTCGAGTCTCTGTCGGGCGGCCTGAAACGCCGGGTGCTGCTCGCCCGAGCCCTAGTCTCAGAGCCCGACGTATTATTGCTCGACGAGCCCACCAACCACCTCGATCTCGCGGCGATTCTTTGGCTGGAGGAATTTCTGCTCGGTTGGCCGGGAACTTTGATCTTCATCACCCACGACCGGATGTTCCTGCAAAGGCTGGCAACCCGGATTATCGAGCTCGACCGGGGCAAGCTGTTCGACTGGCCGGGCGATTACGCCACCTATCTGAAGCGCAAGGAAGAACAACTGAACGCCGAAGCCAAGGCTCAATCGGAATTCGATAAAAGGCTCGCGCAGGAAGAAGCCTGGATTCGCGAAGGCATCAAGGCGCGCCGCACCCGTAACATGGGCCGGGTACGGCGTCTGCTCGACATGCGCCAGGAACGCGCGGAACGGCGGGGCCGTACCGGCCAGGTCAGCATGCTGCTGCAGCAGGCGGAAAAGTCCGGACGACTGGTGGTGGAAGCCGAGAACGTTCGGTTCGATTACGGCGGTCAACCGATCGTGCGCGATTTTTCCACCACGATCCTGCGGGGCGACAAGGTCGGCATCATCGGGCCCAACGGCTGCGGCAAGACCACCCTGCTTCGCCTGATGCTGGGCGAACTGCAACCGACGTCGGGCCGCATCCGTCTTGGAACCAACCTGCAAATCGCCTATTTCGACCAGTACCGGGCACAGCTCGAGGAAGAAAAATCGGTGATCGACAATGTCGCCCAAGGCAGCGACCGGGTGAGCGTCAACGGGCGCAACGTTCACGCCATCGGCTACCTCAAGGATTTCCTCTTCACTCCCGAACGGGCACGTCAGCCGGTGAAGTCGCTTTCGGGGGGCGAGCGCAACCGCCTCCTGCTCGCGCGGCTGTTCACTCAGCCCGCGAATCTCCTGGTGCTCGACGAACCCACCAACGATCTGGACGCGGACACGCTGGAACTGCTGGAAGAACTGTTGACCGATTACGACGGCACCGTATTGCTGGTGAGCCACGACCGGGCGTTCCTGAACAACCTCGTCACCAGCGTGCTGGCGTTCGAAGGCGACGGCATTGTCAACGATTACGTGGGCGGCTACGACGACTGGGTGCGGCAACGCCCGGCACCTCGGCCCGCCCCGGCGAAACCGGCCGTTGAAAAACCGATTCCGCCCAAGCCGGTCAAGGAAAAGCTGAGAAAGTTGAGCTTCAAGGAACAGCGCGAACTCGAGGCTTTGCCCCAGCAGATCGAGGCGCTCGAAACCGAAATAGCCTCATTGAATGAAGCGATCTCCCGCCCCGAGTTCTATCAGCAGACGAAAGACACCATTACCGGAACCCAGGCCCGGCTGGCGGAATTGCAGCAGACGGTGGAGGCGGCGTATATGCGCTGGGAAGAACTGGAGGCCTTGCGGGAACAGCTGAGCACTTGAGCCGGCGCCCGCAGGCTCATTTTCCGTAGTGGTCCCAATGCCCCCGAAACAGAGCGTGCTCGCTGATCGGACTTCGCGACGACCGCGACGGCGGCGGCCGCCGCCTATTGCGGTCTAGGCTATACCGCCGTCTTCTGGGGCGACGCGCCCGAGCGTATCGACGGCAACTACCGCATCACCCGCATGCTGCAAGCCGAGACCATGTTCACCGGCGATCCCGACAGAGCTTCGATGGATCATGGTATACAGGCGGTCTGCGAGGACCTGCGGCTCAGGGTCGCCATCCCTACCCCATCCGCCTGTGCTCTAGGCGCATTGGGGCATGCGCTGCCGGCGCGGGAACTTCAGCGGTTGGCATCGGCATTCGCCATGATCTTCCGGGTGTCGGCAAGAATCTCCAGGACCATCTCCACACGAGGGTGCGCTGCGAGATCAGGCAACCGCTTACCTTCGCCCCACTTCCAGAGGAGCAAAAGGCCGCAGCGCTGCGGGAATACGAAGCGAACCGAAGCGGCGCGCTGGTTTCGAATTTCCTCGAGGCGAGGGCCTTCGTCAAAAGCCGTCCGGAAGAGACGATTCCCGGACTACAGCTGTTCTTCCTGATGACCCTGCCGCCCGATTATCCCGAAGCGGGAGCCACCAACCGGCACGGCATCACGTTCACCGCCTACATCAATCGGCCCCTGAGCCGCGGAGAGGTCACGCTGGCCTCGGCGATCCGCTCGACCGGCCGGTCATCGACCCCAACTACCTGAGCCATTCCGACGATGTGCGCTGCGCCGTCGCCGGCATATGCTGGAACCTCGAGATTCTCTACGCGAAAGCCTTCGATGACATTCGGGGCAAGGAGGTGGCACCGGGAGCACATCTCCGAAGCGACGCGGATCTCGAATCTTTCGTAAGGCGTACGGCCTCCACCACCTGGCACCCGGCCGGCACCTGCGAGATGGGCCACGACGACATGGCGGTCGTCGATCCCTGTTTGAAGGTGCACGGAATCGAGGGACTGCGGGTGGTCGATGCCTCGATCATGCCGACCATCGTGAGCGGCAACACCAATGCGCCGACGATCATGATCGCCGAGAAGGCCGCGGATCTGATTCGGAACGGCTAGAGCGTTTTCCGGTTTGGCGTAGCGTCCAAGGTAGGTCGGCAATCCCTTGCCGACAAAGACGCTCGGCCGGGGCATGGCGTCGGGAAGGGGGGCTTCGGCGCTCCAATCGCAAACGGCCATCCCAGGAGCGCTGGGATGACCCTTCCAAT
>NZ_JBDIVO010000239.1:0-7421 GCF_039794385.1 Methylocaldum sp.
CCGTTTGCGATTGGAAGGGTCATCCCAGCGCTCCTGGGATGACCGTTTGCGATTGGAGCGCCAGGACGACCCTTCCCGACAGTTTGTCGCCAAAGGATTGCCGACCTACTTTACTTAGGACAGGCTTATCCCGGGCTACATAGCACTTGATTTATAGTACGTCTCTTTCCGTAACGGCATATTCATAACCCGTCATGCGCTATCTCATTCCATTGGCCGTGTTCGCCGTCATGGTGATCTTTCTCGGCATCGGTCTGACTCTGAATCCCAAGGAAGTGCCTTCGCCCTTCATCGGCAAGCCCGCGCCCATGTTCGCCCTGCCCCAGGTGGCGGATGCCGGCAAGACCCTGAGCAGCGACGATCTCAAGGGTCAGGTCAGTCTGGTGAATGTTTGGGCGTCCTGGTGCACGTCCTGCCGGGAAGAGCACCCGGTGCTGCTGCAACTCGCCAAGCAGAACATCGTTCCCATCTACGGCCTCAACTACAAGGACGATCGGGACAACGCCCTAGCCTGGCTGCAGCGCTTCGGCGATCCCTATACCGCGAGCGCCTTCGATCCCGAAGGCAAGACCGGCATCGACTGGGGCGTGTACGGCGTGCCGGAAACCTTCGTCGTCGATCGCGACGGCATCATCCGCCACAAGCAGACCGGACCGATCACGCCCGAAATCCTGGAAAAGAAACTACTCCCCCTGATCCGCCAATTACAGGCCAAGTCTTCATGATGCATCGGTTACTGCCGTTCCTGCTGATTCTTCCCTTTACCGTTCAAGCCATCGAAATCCGCGAGTTCGACGATCCGGCCAAGCAACAGCGCTACGAGCGCCTGATCGAAGAGCTTCGCTGCCTGGTCTGCCAGAACCAGTCCCTGGCCGATTCCGATGCCGATCTTGCAAAGGACCTGCGGGACGAGGTCTACACCATCATCCAAAGCGGCAAAAGCGAACAGGAAGCGGTCAAATTCCTGACCGATCGCTACGGCGATTTCGTGCTCTATCGCCCGCCTTTCAAAATGACGACGGCTCTTCTGTGGGTCGGGCCGTTCCTGCTTCTGGCCGGCGGAGGCGCTTTTCTATGGCGACAGGTGAGACGCCGCAACACGGGCGAGGACCTGACGCTTACCGATGAAGAAAAGAAGCGCCTGGAGCGGCTTCGAAACAATCTCGAAGGGTAAATATCGATGACGGGTTTCTGGCTTTCGGCCGTACTGCTTCTGATAGTGGGCTACGTCTTTTTCCTTCCCGCGCTCCTCGGCAAAACCGGCGGCGGGCGGATAAACCGGGCGCGGCTCAATCTCCTTCTGCACCGGCAGCGGCAAACCGAACTCGCCCAGGAAGCGGCAAGCCCCGAGGATCTGGAGCGCCTGACCGCGGAATCCGAACGGAATCTGCTCGGGGATCTCGAGGCTGCCGAAGAGACGAAAGCTCAGTCGAGCACCCGCGGCCGCTCGGCCGTCCTGGCCACGCTAGCGATCGTTCCGGTACTGGCCTTGACGCTTTACCTCGCGCTGGGCCGCATCGACCTGATCGGCGCACGTGCGCCGAACAACATGGCCGGTGTCCAGGACAGCATACGCCAGCTGGCGGAAAGGCTGGCCAAGCAGCCGAACGATCTGGAGGGCTGGGTATTGCTGGCCCGCTCGCTGCAAGCGACCGATCAGCCGGACAAGGCGGTAACGGCCTATGAATTCGCCCTCAAGCTCGCCCCCGAGGATCTGGACGTCAAGGCTTTGTATGCCCAGGCATTGGCCGAAACCCATCAGGGCAGCATGGCCGGCAAGCCGACCGAAATCGTCGACGAAATCCTGAAGAAGAATCCCGATCACCAAACCGCGCTCTGGATGGCGGGAATCGCCGCCGCCGAACGGAAGGACGCGGCCAAGACCGTGGAGTATTGGGAAAGACTGAAAAAGCAATTCGGGCCTGGCAGCGAAGAGGCCAAGCAGATTGAGGGATACATCGCCCAGGTCCAAGGACTCCCCGCCCAAACAACGCCGTCGGAACCCGCCGCCGCAAAGGGCGCGGGCAAACAGATCCGCGTTACGGTGACCCTGGCGGAAAATCTGAAAAGCCGGGTTGCGCCGGACGATGCCCTTTTCGTCTTCGCCCGTGCGGCCGAAGGCCCCCCCATGCCTTTGGCGGTCGTCCGCAAGCAGGCAAAAGACCTGCCGGTAAAAGTCGTGCTGGACGACTCCATGTCCATGATGCAGGGCATGACGCTCTCTACCGCCGACCGCATCGTGATCGGGGCGCGCATTTCGAAGAGCGGACAGCCGAAAGCCGAGGCCGGCGACCTGCAAGGCTTGAGTGAAGCCGTGGCGCCCGAGGATAACGGCAGCTACAAGATCGTCGTCGACCGGATCGTCGGCGAATAGACTGGGCGCTAACCTGCTCCCGGTTGCGACACCGCATCCAGTTCTGAACGGCGGATCATGGAGGATCTTGTGGAGCGGGCTTTAGCCCGCGATATCGAATGGCATTGAGTCGCGGGCTAAACCCAGCTCCCACTGTTGTAGGTCGGCAATCCCTTGCCGACGTAAGCCGTTGGCCGCCCGTCGGCGTCGGGAAAGGATTCCCGACCTACTTTGGGGCAGGTCGCAGAAATCGTAGTTGTAGGTCGGCAATCCTTTGCCGACAATGGGTCTCTTCAAACCGCACGCCCCGGTCTCACCGCCGGCACTGGACCTTTAGCGAATTGATATTGCGGTGGAAATTCAGGTCGCCCAGATGGTGTTCCTTGGTTCCGGGCCCGAAACTGATCTTCAAATCCTGGGCACTCCCGATGTCCTTTTCTCCCAAAGCTTGAAGCTCTTTCTGGTGATAGATCGGTCCCTGGGGTGTATCCTCGAAATTTTCCTGCCGAAAGGCATAAATCTCCGCATCCGGACCAACAACCAGGCTTTCGATGCGATTGCTCCAGTCCTCGCCGCTCAGTGACTTGAGGTTGGACAGTTCGACGGGTCCTTTCAAGCGAACGTGGGAACCTTGGTAATCCGCCTTATCATAGAGATCCAGCCAGCATTCCTTCGCAGCTGCCGCCCAACTCGCGGACCACAACAAAACAGCCGCGAAAAGAAAAGATGTGAACCTGCCAAGCCTAGGAGCGAACTTGGTATACATGGCAAACTCCCTATATTTCGAAGGTTGGTCTGCAAACAGCCGCAACGGACCGTCGTTTGCGCCCTTCCTTGGCATGCAGCCCCGCAAACTTGGAGTCCTTCTGAATGTTACGAGTTCCTAAATCTTTGCCAAACCTCGGTCCGTCAACTTGGATCTGCGGCTCAGGTCCAGATTACGCTTGAGAACCCCGGTCGGCAAGATTCGATAATCAGTCACATCGTTCGCGGTGTGGGCATAAGACTGGCCGGAACTCCCGAACTAGAGAACGTCTGCCTGAAAGGTGGAGGTCGTAGGTCCGCAATCCTTTGCCGACGAACGCACTCGCCGACCCTCTGCGCCGGGAAAGGATTCCCGGCCTACCGAGCGACGCCGGTTCGTAGGTCGGCAATCCTTTGCCGACAAACGGGATCGACGCGCAAGACGGTGGCTCACAAGCAGCCGCCACCAAACGCTCTAGCGGAAGAACTCCTCCAACCGCTCGAACACTTCGTGATCCGCGCCATGACGCCGTACGCTCAGGACATCTTCCAGCTTTTCCAATTGCTTGACCATCTGCGCGAGGCGCGCGTCTTCATTGACCAGCAGCCAGATTCGGCTGGTCGCGCCGGCACCCACCGGCATGCAGAGGATGCCCTCGACATTGTAGGCGCGGCGCGAAAACAGGCCGACCACGTGGGACATGACGCCGGGATGGTTGACGACGTCGAGCTCCAGCACGGTCCGCGCCGACGTCCGTTGTTCGAATAAAGACTGTCCGTCCATGATTCAGCCTCCGATCATCTCTATGTTGGCAGCACCGGGCGGCACCATGGGCAATACCTGATCCTCGACGTCGATCCCGGCGTGGATCAGGCATGGGCCGCGAGTGGTCAGCGCTTGGTGCAGGACCTCCTTCGGGTTCTCCGCCGTATCGAGATCGACGGCGCGCAGGCCGAAGCCTTCGGCGATCCGGTCGAAATCCGGCGCGGCACGAAACCGCGACGCATAGATGCGCTTGCCATAAAACAGCGTCTGCTGCTGGTGCACCAAACCGAGAGCGTTGTTGTTCATCAGCACCACCTTGATGTTGACGTCCTCCTCGGCGGCGGTCGCCAGCTCCTGCACGTTCATCAGAATGCTGCCGTCGCCGGAGAAACAGACCACGGCCGCGTCCGGCTCGGCGAGCGCCGCGCCGATCGCGGCCGGGAGGCCGAAGCCCATGGTGCCCAGGCCGCCCGAGGTCAGCCAGCGGCGCGGGCGGCGCAGAGGATAGCTTTGTGCCACCCACATCTGGTGCTGGCCGACGTCGGTTGCGACAATCGCCTCGTCGTCGAGGTTCTCGGCCACGGCGCGTATCAAGCCGTAATGGGTTCGCGGGTCGGCTATGCCGGGCGTGACGAGGGGAAACATCCGCTTCAATTCGGCGACGCGGGCCAGCCACGAGTCGCGGTTTTGCGCCGGCACTCTCGGCAGCAGTTCTTGCAACACGGCCGCCGCGTCGCCCCGGATGCCGACGTGGGCCGTCTTGATCTTGTTCAGCTCGGCCGAATCGATGTCGATGTGAATGACCTTCGCGTGCGGACAGAACGCCGCGACCTTGCCCGTCGCCCGGTCGTCGAAACGGGCACCGACGGCGATCAGCAGATCGCATTCGTCCAGCGCCAGGTTAGTACAGCGCGCCCCATGCATGCCGAGCATGCCCAGCGACAGCGGATGGTCCACCGGCAATGCGCCCAACGCCATCAAAGTCATCACGGTCGGCAGCGACGATTTTTCGGCCAGGGCCGACGCCGTTTCCGACGCCCCCGCGTGCATGATGCCCCCGCCGAGGTACAGAATCGGCCGCTCCGCCGCCTCGATCAGATCCGCCGCCCGCTGGACGAGCGCGATATCGACCGGCGGAGCCGGGTCCGGCGCGCCGGGTTCGGGCCATGCGTTCACGTCGATCGACTCCGTCTGCACGTCTTTGGGAATATCGATCAACACCGGCCCCGGACGTCCCGAAGCCGCGATGCGGAAGGCGTTCGGCATCACCTCGAGCAGTTCCGCCGCCGAGTCCACCAGAAAATTGTGCTTGGTGATCGGAATCGTCAGGCCGTAGGTGTCGACCTCCTGAAAGGCGTCGGTGCCGATCATCCCGCGCGGCACCTGGCCGGTGATCGCCACCAGCGGGATCGAGTCGAGCTTGGCATCGGCGATAGCGGTCAGCAGATTGGTCGCTCCGGGTCCGGACGAGGCCATGCACACCGCGGGAACGCCGGTGACCCTCGCCATGCCTTGGGCAATGAAGCCCGCGCCCTGTTCGTGCCGGGCGAGGACGTGGCGGATTTGCGCGGATTTCGACAAGGCATCGTAGATCGGCAGATTCGCGCCGCCCGGAATGCCGGCAACGACGCGCACGCCCTGCCGCTCGAGGAGGCGAACGGTGAGTTGGGCGCCGGATAGTATCGTCATGGGGTTCTCCTTGGTAGAGCCGGAGTCCGGCGGAGGCCCCAAAAAAGAAACCCCCGTCGGCTTGCGCCGGCGGGGGTTGTTGAATCAGGTCGTTTACTTACTCATCTCCAACCCACGACGGCGCGCGCATCACCACTTGCACGACGACGACCACCACGAGGGCGACGATGCGACGAATGGCGAAGTGACGGAGGTTCATGGATCGGATCGGGTACGAGTAAATATTCAGAGCGTGTCGAAAGGTTATTCTGGCTCAGCGAGGCCTTTTCGCGCAAGCCGTTGTTACAATTTCACTGCCACAATATGACCGCTTCGGTATAACGGCAAACAAAAGCGAGCGGAAATCACCAAACCCGGAACCCGAGAGTTTGGTTTTTACGCCTAAGCAATGAACGGTCGTTTTTACGATAATCGCGTTTCCCGTTCGACGGAACGCATTCAAGCCTAAGCTTAACGAGGAGGGGATCATGAAATTTTCCGATACCGTCGGCATCGGCCTGCTGGCCTCGCTGCTGATCGGCACGCAACCGGCACTTGCCGCCGAAACGACGGGCCATGTTCACACCGAAGCGGGGCATTATCCCAAGGACACGGCTGCCGCCCAGGCTGTCTACGTCGATAGCGAACCGCCCCTGTGGGACAACCTCGGCACGCTGAGCTACAAGATCACCACGAGCAACACCCGCGCCCAGCAATATTTCGATCAGGGTTTGAGATTGGCCTATGCCTTCAACCATCTGGAGGCGCAACGGGCCTTCCGCATGGCGCAGAAACTCGATCCCCAGTGCGCCATGTGTTTCTGGGGCGAAGCCTTGGTGTTGGGACCGAATATCAATGCGCCGATGGAGCCTTCCGCGGTCGGCCCGGCCTGGGCCGCGATCGAGCGGGCGAAAGCCCTTGCCAAGCACGCGAGCCCCAAGGAGCAAGCCTTGATCGAGGCGCTCGCGAAACGCTACGACAAGAATCCGAAGACCGACCGGAAGCGCCTGGACCAAGCCTACGCCACGGCGATGGGCAAACTCGCCCAGCGTTTCCCCGAGGATGACGAGATCGCCGTGTTGTACGCGGAAAGCCTGATGGATCTCGCGCCCTGGGACTACTGGGCTGACCAAGGCCGCAAACCCAAGGGGCGCACGGCGGAAATCGTAGAGGTCCTGGAGCGGGTGCTGGCGAACAACCCCGACCATCCCGGCGCGATTCATTATTACATCCATATGATGGAGGCTTCCGACCGGCCCGAACGGGCGGAACCTTATGCGAAACGCCTCGCCGGTCTGATGCCGGGCGCGGGACATCTGGTCCACATGCCGGGACACCTTTACTACCGGCTGGGCCGCTATCGGGACGCTCTCGAAGCCAATCGCGCCGCCATCGAAGTCGACGAGGCATATTTGAAGGAGACCGGCGCAAAGGGCATCTACGCGCAAGGCTATTATCCGCACAACGTTCATTTCCTGATGGTTTCGGCGCAGATGGCGGGCGACGGCAAAACCGCTCTCGCGGCGGCGGAGAAACTCGCCGGCGTGCTGTCCGACGAGACGGTCCGTGCGGTGCCGTGGGTACAACCGGTCAAGGCCGCGCCATACTTCGCCCACGCCCAGTTCAGTCCGCCCGAAACGGTCCTGAAAATGGCCGATCCGGGCTCGGAGTTCCCGTACGTACAAGCCATGTGGCGCTATACCCGTGGCGTTGCGGCGGCGGCCAAGGGAGCGCCGCAGGACGCACGGCTCGAACTCGACGCCTTGACCGGGATCGCCAAAACGGCGGATTTTTCCGGATTGACGGAAGCCGGCGTCCCGGCGGCGGACATTGTTCGGATCGCCCAGGACGTGCTTTCGGCGCGCATCGCCCAGGCCGAAGGCGATCTCG